>JBDTGE010000042.1:0-11315 GCA_039937575.1 Jatrophihabitantaceae bacterium | reverse complement strand
CATCCACCCCGGCTGCCGCCGCAAAGCCGTCACCTGCGAGTTGGACCATCGAGTTCCGAACCCCGCCGGAGCGACTAGCGCGGCGAACCTGCAGCCGTTGTGCAAGCGACCCGGGATGATGAAACATCATTCGAACTGGCACGTGATCAAAAACGACGACGGCTCCTACGACTGGACCAGCCCGACGAAACACACCTATCGCTACCGACCACCCGAACTGCCCGTCCCGACAGCCGAAACGCCGCCCGAACCGGCGATCGACTACGGGCCACCACCCTTCTGACCGAGCGACCGGCAACGTACTTGCCGTTTGCGCATGCGCATTAATGCGTGGCGTCGCCCTGGCGCGGGAAGTTCGAGATACCGCGCCACAGCAGGCCCTCGATCAGCGCGATCGCGTCGGCCTGCGAGATTGGACGGCCGCTGGCCAGCCACCACCGGGCGGCCACCTGCGCGGCTCCGGTCAGCGCGGTGGACAGCAGTTCGGCCGACGCGCGGTCCAGTCCGGTGTCGGCGGCCACGGTGTCGGCCACGGCCTGCATCGTCTTCTGGGTGACGGCCTCGACCCGGTTGCGGACCGACGGCTCGTTGCCCAGGTCCGTCTCGAAGATCAGCCGGAACGCGCCGTCCTCGTCGTCGCGGTCGACGAACTCGAAGTACGCGCTCAGCACGCCGTGGATTCGTTCCTGGTTGTCATCGGTGCGGGCCAGAGCCTCGTGCACCGCGCCGGACAGGGCCTCGGCCTGGGTGTCCAGCAGCGCGAGGTAGAGCTCGAGCTTGCCCGGGAAGTGCTGGTAGAGCACGGGCTTGGACACCCCGGCCCGTTCGGCGATGTCGTCCATCGCCGCGGCGTGATACCCGTTGGCGACGAACACCTCCTGCGCGGCCGCGAGTAACTGCTTGCGGCGCACCGACCGTGGCAGTCGGCCACCTCGACTCAGGTCGGCACCGATAGGGCTGGACATCGGTTCGTCCCTTCGTGGTCGGGGCGTCCTCCCGCCTGCCGGTGAGGACGGACCGACTCTACTCGCGAGTAGCCATCGCTTCGGTGATCCGCGCCCGCGCTCGGTCATCGAGTGTGCCCGCAAACAGGTCCCCGTCGTCGGCGACCCGCTGCAGGACGTCCTCGGCGGTGAACTTCAGGTTCTGGGCGCCCGCAACCTCGGCCCAGGTCAGCGGCGTCGACACGGTCGGCTCTTCCCGCGCGCGCAGCGAGTACGGCGCGACGGTGGTCTTGGCCGGGTTGTTCTGGCTCCAGTCGACCAGCACCTTGTGCGGACGCAGCGATTTGGTCATCCGCGACACGATCAGGTCCGGCCGCGCCCGTTCGAGCTGCTGCGCGACCCACAGCGCGTACCCGGACGGCAAATCCTGGGACGCCGCGGAGATCGGGGCGCTCACCTGCATGCCCTTGGACCCGGACGTCTTGGCGAACACGCTCAGCCCGTCCTCGGCGACCAGGTCGCGCAGCAGCAGGGCCACCTCGCAGCACTCGGTGATCGTCGCCGGTGGCCCCGGGTCCAGGTCGAACACGATCAGGTCGGTGTGGGCCGAGCCGTTCGCTGGTATCCGCCACTGCGGCACGTGCAGCTCAAGCGCGGCGAGGTTGGCCAGCCGGACCAGGGTGGCCAGCTCCTGGACGATCACGTAGTCGATCCGCTCGCGATTCTTGGTCGAGCCCGGCACGGGCAGGTTCACCGTGCGCACCCACTCCGGGGTCCCGCGCGCGACGTTCTTCTCGAAGAAGAACTTCCCGTCGACGCCGTTCGGATAGCGCTTGACGGTAAGGGGGCGGTCGGCCAGGTGCGGCAGCAGCACCGGCGCGATCCGCGAGTAGTAGTCCAGGACCTCGCCCTTGGTGAAGCCCGCGGCCGGGTAGAGCACCTTGTCCAGGTTGCTCAGCTGCAGCGTCCGTCCCTCGACGTCCACCGAGATCTTCTCAGCCATCGCCGATCGCCTCCGCGGCACTCTTGTCCAGCCGTATACCGCGGAACACGGGGTGGCGCAGGCGTCCGTCGTCGGTCCACGCGGTGAACTCGACCTCGACGACGACCGCCGGCTCGCACCACGTGGCGACGCGGCCCGGGCTCGGCGGCAGTGCGGTCGGTAGCGAGCAGTCCGCGCGGGCGGCGAGTGCGTTGCGCAGGCGCAGCGACGTGCGCCCGTCCAGGCCGCTGCCGACCTTGCCCGCGTAGTCGAGCGCGCCGTCGCGGTAGTAGCCGAGCACGAGCGAGCTGAGGTCAGCCGGCCGGTCGGCGGCCCCCTCCCAGCCGACGACGACGAAATCACCGGCGCGGACGAAGCGCAGCTTTACCCAGTCGGTGCCGCGTGATCCCGCGCGGTAGGGCGCGGCGAGCCGCTTGGCGACGACGCCCTCGAGCCCGTGTTGCCGCGCGGCCGCGAGCGTGGCCGCGCCGTCGTCGAAGAACGGGCTGATTGTCCAGGCCGGACGGTCCGCGACCAGGCGATCCAGCGTGGCCCGCCGGTCCACGTACGGCCGTCCGGTGAGATCGACGCCGAAGCGCCGCAGCAGGTCGAAGGCGACGAAGGTGACCGGCGTGCTCAGCGCCAGATCGTGGGCCTGTCGCGCGTCGCGGACGTGCATTCGGGTCTGCAGCCGCTCGAATGACGGCAACCCGTCGGCCAGCGCGACGATCTCCCCGTCGATCAACGCATCGCCGGCGTCCGCGGCCAGGGCGATCAGCTCCGGGTAGGCCGCGGTGATCTCGTTGCCGTTACGGCTGTGCAGGCGGACGCTGTGGTCGGACACGTCGAGCAGGGCCCGCACCCCATCCCATTTGAACTCGAAGGCCCAGCCCGCGCCGTCCGGCAACGTGGCGACAGGGGCCGCGAGCATCGGCTTCATCGCTACCATTCTGGCCAGGTGCGCCGCGCGCGCGTCAACGGCTCTAGCGTTCCGAGGAGACGAGGTTGCGATGAGGTCGATCTGGAAGGGCACGGTGTCCTTCGGCCTGGTGAGCATCGGCGTGAAGCTGTTCTCGGCCACCGAGGAGAAGGACGTCAGCTTCCACCAGGTGCGCCGCAGCGACGGATCGCGCATCCGCTACCGCCGAATCGCCGAGGCGGACGGGGAGGAGGTGTCCTTCGGCGACATCGCCAAGGGCTACCAGCTGCCCTCCGGCGAGACCGTCGTCCTGACCGACGACGACTTTGCCGACCTGCCGCTGCCCAGCACCAAGGTCGTCGACGTCGTGCAGTTCGTGCCGCAGGAGCAGATCGACCCGATCTACTTCGCCAAGAGCTACTACCTCGAGCCGGAGAAGAACGCGGTCAAGCCGTACGTGCTGCTCCGGGACGCGCTCAGTGACAGCGGCATGGCCGGCCTGGTCAAGGTCGCGATCCGCAACCGGGAGCAGCTGGCGACGCTGCGGGTGCGCGACGGCGTCATCGTGCTCGAGACGATGATCTGGCCCGACGAGATCCGCACGCCGGACTTCGCCTTCCTCGACGAGGACGTCGAGGTGCGGCCGCAGGAGGAGCAGATGGCCAAGTCGCTGGTGGACAGCATGTCCGGCGACTTCGACCCGGCCGACTACACCGACGACTATCGCGGGGCACTGCAGAGCGTAATCGACGCCAAGGTCGAGGGCCGTGAGGTCATCGAGGCGCCGGAGCAGGCTCAGCCGAACGCGGGGAACGTGGTCGATCTGATGTCGGCCCTGCGCGCCTCGGTCGAGGCCGCCAAGCGCAGCCGCGGCGAGCTCGGCGACGACAAACCCGCGCAGACGGTAGCGAAGGCGCCAGCCGCGAAGCAGGCGGCGAAGGCGCCCGCGGGCAAGGCCGCAGCCAAGAAAGCGACGGCCAGGACAGCCGCGGCCAAGAAGGCGCCGGCGAAGAAGGCTGCCCGCAAGTCGGCTTGAGTCCGCCGGTGGCACGCGAACGGCGCGGCGGGCGCAGCCGAGCCCGGACCGTGTGTCCGCGTATCGTGCGGCCGTGCCCAAGATGCCGAGCCAGGTGGCTCCCACCGCCCGTCTGTCCGACACCGAGTTGCCGGTCGTGGACCTGAGCGCCGGTCCCGCGCCCGGGCGAACCGTCCACGTCGGCGGCGTCGACGTGCACGTGCGGCACCTGGAGCCCGCGAGGGCGAACGCGGAGCCGGCCCTGCTCGTCCACGGACTCGGTGGCTCCACCCTGGACTGGACCGACTTCGCCCAGCTGTTGCAGCCGAAGCTGGACGTGGAGCTGATCGATCTCGCCGGGCACGGACGGTCCGGGCCCGCGGTCGCGCGCAACTACGCGCTGCGCTCGCACGCCCGGACCGTCATCGGGTACCTGCAGCAGTCCGGCCGCGGACCGGTGCACCTGGTGGGCAATTCGATGGGTGGTGCGATCTGCATCCTGGTGGCCATCGCGCGTCCGGATCTGGTCCGGACGCTGACCCTGATCTCGCCCGCAGTACCCGACGTGCGGCTGCGGGTGCATCCGCTCAAGCACGACCCGCGGATGGCGTTCGTCGTCGTCCCGGGTGTCGGCACGTTGGCCATGCGCAAGATGAGCAAGGTCGCGGTCCAGTCCCGGGTGCGGGGCACGATCGACCTCGTCTTCGCCGACTCTTCCCGCTTCCCGAAACGGCGGTTCGACGAACTGGTCGAGCAGACCCGGAGCAGAGCCGAGCAACCGTGGGCGAGCGAGGCGTTCATCCGCTCGATGCGCGGCCTGGCTCGGACCCAGCTCCTGCAGGGCCGTTCGATGTGGGCCGCCATGCGCACGATCCAGGCGCCGACCCTCGTGTTGTGGGGCGACACCGACCGGCTCGTCGCCCCCGATCTGGCCGGCTTCCTTGCGGCCGCGATCCCGGACAGCCGCCAACTCGTGCTCGAGGACATCGGTCACACCGCCATGATGGAGGACCCGGTGACGTCCGCGCGGGCGTTCCTCGGCCTGCTCGAGGACGTCGCGGCCCGGGTGTGAAACTGAGACTGTCACGCGCGGCTGACCGGTTGCGGGTCGGCTGTGTGGCAATCTGGGGCCGTGCCAGTGTGGGATGACGATCACGGGCGGACCCGGTCCGCGCCTACCGTCGCCCCCGAGATCGAGCGGGAACCGGGCGAGGACGCCGATCGCAACCGCTTCGAGGACATCGGCACCGCCCGGCGCGGGGTCGCTACCTTCGGCGGGGAACGGGGGCCCGGGGGCGTCACGCACACGCTGCGCGGGTTCGTCCGTCGCTACGGCTGGCGGGCCTACGCCCTGCCGATCCTCGTGCTGGTGAGCGCGGCCGCACTGCTGACCGCGCACAGCGACGTCAGCCCCAGCCACCACGACAGCGGCGGGGCTCTGCCGGTGTCCCAGACGCCGGTGTCGCCGCCGCCGACCGCGGAGAGCAACACCACGCTGAACCCCGACCGACCCGGCGCCAACGCGCGGAACACCGCGGTCAAGGCTGCGGCGCTGCCGGCCGGTCTGGCCTACACGCTGAAGGGGACGGGCACCTTCAGCGTGCTGCCCGGAACCAGCAAGGTCGTCGGCTCGGGCCAGCTGTACCGCTACAGCATCGAGGTCGAGAACGGCGTCAGCGCCAATCTGACCCAGTTCGCCGACCTGGTCCAGTCGACGCTCGCGGACCCGCGCTCGTGGTCCGGTCACGGGGTGGCGCTGCAGCGGGTGGACTCGGGCCACATCGACTTCCACGTCACGCTGACCTCGTCCCTGACCGTTCGCACGCTGTGCGGGTACGACATCCCGGTCGAGACGTCCTGCTACATCGGCGCCGGCGCGACGTCTCCGGTCAACCGGGTCGTCCTGAACGACTCGCGGTGGGCCCGCGGGTCGGCGGCGTACCTCGGTGACCTGGCCGCGTACCGCGTCTACATGATCAACCACGAGGACGGCCATGCGCTGGGGCACGAGCACGCGCACGAGTGCCTGCCCGGTGGCCTGGCCCCGGCGATGATGCAGCAGACGATCGGCCTCAAGGACCCGAACACCGGAAAGCTGTGCATGGCCAACCCGTGGCCCTATCCGACGGGCGTGAAGGGCGCGCCGGGTGCCGAGCAGCCGGACACCCAGCAGAACAGCGAGTTCGGGATCAACGGGGACTGAACCCAACCTATTGCTCGGCTCCTTCGTCGCCTGCGCGGGCGCCTGGACCTACGGTCGGTGCCATCGTCAGGCCCCGGAAGTGGCGTCAGCCCGCGCGGCAGGGACACTTGACGGCAGGAATGCCGAACCACAGTGCCGTGGTTACCCAGTCAGTATCCCGATCGCCGAACTGTGAGGACCGTCCCGTGTCGCTGCCGCCGCTCGTGGAACCTGCCGAGTCGCTCTCGATCGAAGAGGTGCGGCGCTACAGCCGGCACCTGATCATTCCCGACGTCGCCATGGCCGGGCAGAAGCGTCTGAAGAACGCCAGGGTGCTCTGCATCGGTGCCGGCGGTCTGGGCTCGCCGACGCTGCTCTATCTCGCGGCGGCCGGGGTGGGCACGCTCGGGATCGTCGACTTCGACGTCGTGGACGAGTCGAACCTGCAGCGCCAGATCATCCACGGCCAGAACGACATCGGCCGCACCAAGGCCGAGTCGGCCCGGAACTCGATCCGCGAGATCAACCCGCTCGTCCAGGTGAACCTGTACCAGGATCGACTGGACTCCTCGAACGTGATGGAGATCTTCGCCGACTACGACCTGATCGTTGACGGCACCGACAACTTCGCCACCCGCTACCTGGTCAACGACGCGGCGGTCCTGCTGCACAAGCCGTACGTCTGGGGTTCGATCTACCGCTTCGACGGGCAGGCGTCGGTCTTCTGGGCCGATCAGGGCCCGTGCTACCGCTGCCTCTACCCGGAGCCGCCGCCGCCGGGCATGGTCCCGTCCTGCGCCGAGGGCGGCGTGCTGGGCGTGCTCTGCGGCACGATCGGCGCGCTCCAGACGAACGAGGCGATCAAGCTGCTGACCGGAATCGGCGAGCCGCTGGTCGGTTCGCTCATGGTCTACGACGCGCTGGAGATGGAGTTCCACAAGATCAAGGTCCGGAAGGACCCGGACTGCGCGGTCTGCGGCGAGCACCCCACCGTCACCGAGCTGATCGACTACGAGGCGTTCTGCGGCGTCGTGTCCGAGGCGGCGCAGGAGGCGGCCGTCGGGTCGACGATCACCGCGTCCGAACTCAAGGACCTGATCGACTCGGACAAGCCGATCTACCTCGTCGACGTGCGCGAGCCGGCCGAGTGGGAGATCGTCTCGATCCCCGGTGCGACGCTGATCCCGAAGGACGAGATCCTGCGCGGTGACGCGCTCGCCTCGCTCCCGCAGGACAGGCAGATCGTCATGTACTGCAAGACCGGCGTCCGCTCAGCCGAGACGCTGGCCGCAGTCAAGGCGGCCGGCTTCTCCGACGCGGTGCACGTGCAGGGCGGGGTCACGGCCTGGGTCAATCAGATCGACCCGAGCCTGCCCTCGTACTGAGTTCTGGGGCTTACTGGCCGTCGGTGATGGCGGGTCGGCCGTCGTCGTCCGGCTCGTCGTCGTCGTCGTCGTACGTGCCCGGCTGGCCGATCCCCTCGCGGACCGAGTTGAAGATCGCGATGCCCTGGCCGACGAGCGAGGCAGCCACGTCGCTGACGCCGGACGCCCCGTTCAGGACGGTCAGGTTGGACCCGGCCAGACCGGCCGCGGCCTCGCGGACGATCTGTGGCAGCTGCGCGATCAGCAGCTGGTCGAGCGCGACGCGGTTGTGCGAGGCCGCGGCCTGGGCCAGGATCTCGGTCTTCTGCGCGTCGGCCTGGGCCAGGATGCGCGTCTTCTCGGCCTCGGCCTCGGCCGGCCGGATGATCTCGGCCACCAGCTGCTGACGGCGCAGGTCGGCCGCCTTCTGGGCCAGCTCGGTCTGGGCGGACAGGACGGCCTGCGTCGCCTCGGCCTGGGCCAGCGGCCCGGCCTGGGCCGACATGGCCTGCGCCTTGTCCACTTCGGCCGTGTACTGGGCCTGCACGACCGAGGTCTGTCGCTGGAACTCGGCCTGGTTGCGCAGTGACTCCTGTTCGGCCTCGGCCGCCTTCTGGTTGGCCTTGGCCTGCGCGATCTTGGCGTTCTGCTGGATGGCCGCGATGTGTGGGGCGGACATCGCCGCGATGTAACCGAGGTTGCCGTCGTCGATCGACTGGATCTGCAGCGAGTCGACGGACAGCCCGATCTTGGCCATCTCCTCCTTCGACCCGTCCAGGACCTCGGACGCGAGCTTCTGCCGCTCGGTGACGATCTCCTCGACCGTCATCGACCCGACGATCGAGCGCAGGTGGCCGGCGAAGATGCGGCCGGTCAGGATGCCCATCTGGTTCTGGTCGGACAGGAAACGCTGCGCGGCGTTGACGATGCTCTCGGGGTCGTTGCCGACCTTGAACGCGATCACGGCCTTGACGTTCAGCGCGATGCCCTGCCGGGTCACGCATCGCTCCTCGACCTCGGACTCGTTCATCGACAGGGTCAGCAACTGGGCCTTGCGGAAGTACGGCAGGACGAAGGCGCCGTGGCCGGTGACGACGCGGAACGGCGTCCCGGTCTCGGACTTCCCGCCGGACACGACCATCGCTTCGTCGGCGCGGGGCACGTGGTAGAAGAACATTGCGTCGTCCTTTGGTCAGTGGGTCAGAGGTCGAGCTCGGAGGCTTCCGGCTCGTCGTCCTCGGGGAAGGCGATCACGTCGACGGTGCGCGCGCCGCGTTCGGCGATGACGAGCACGCGGGTGCGCCTGGGCAGCGGCTCGGGTGACCAGGCCAGGTAGGTCTCGGTGGTGCCACGCAGGGTCAGGACGACCTCGCCGGCGCCGAGTTCGCCGCGGGTGCCGACGGCCAGCGAGCCGATCACCCCGACGGGACCCTCCGACATTCGGCCTGGTTCCTCTCCTGAGGCGCGCCCGCATGATCCACGCGAGTCGGATCGGACATTAGACACCCTTGCTCCCGTGTGCACCAGTGGGTGCGGCCGGAGCCGCGCACGATCGGGAGTTCGGTTGACCACACAGCCATCATGCTCCGCGCCGGTCACAGGCGGCCGGTCACCAGAAGCGGGCCTGACCGGGGATCGTCTCCAGGTCGCCGAGCAGCAGCTCGCGGTCCTCGTCCTCGGCGATGTCCTGGGCCACCGCGAGCGCCTGCTCGGTGTACGCGCGTGCCGCGGCCGCGTCGCCGGCCACCGCCTGTGCACGGGCCAGTGCCTCGTACGCGAAGCCCAGGTCCCAGTCGCCGATCCCGTGACGCTGACACACATCCAGGACGCGCTGGGCGTGGTAGATGCACGGCTCCGGACGTCCGAGCAGTGCGTACACCCGGGACACCTGCCAGTCCCCGCGGGCCAGGTTGGCCGGCGCGCCGACCTCGCCCCAGTGGTACCGCGAGGCGTGGGCGGCGTTGAGCATCCGGTCATCGTCCTCGGGCGTGCGGTCCTCGCGCTCCATCAGCGTCCACACTGGTTGAAAAGGCTCTTGGCCAGCTCACGCTGCTCATCGGCGGTCATGAGGAAAACGCTACTGACACAATCGCCGGATGCCGGACGAGTCGCTGCCGCTGAGGATCCTCGCGTGCGTCGAGTCGATCCCGCCCGGCAAGGTGATGACCTACGGCGACGTGGCCGAGTACTGCGGCTCGCGGGCGTCGCGCATGGTCGGTCGGGTGCTGTCGCAGGACGGCGGCACGGTGCCGTGGCATCGCGTCCTGCGCGCCAACGGGACGTGTGCCGAACACCTGTACGACGAGCAGCGGCAACGGCTGCTGAGCGAGGGCGTCCGCTTCAACGGCAACCGCGTCGACCTGGCGGCGCACCGGTGGGACGGCCGGCCGGTCAGCCCGCGTTCGGCCGCGCCGGGCGGTCGCCTTCAGGCGCGGAGCAGCTGACTCGGCTGGATCCGATCCAGCTGGTGTTGCAGCAGGTAGGTGCCGACGACCCCGACCGTCGCCGCGGCGATCGCGCTGGCGATGATCGTGGCCGTGGGGACGGGATACGCCGGTGGTGGCGGGAAGCCCGGGTAGGCGTCGGTGAGCCGGTAGACGAGCGCGACCGACCCGGCGGCGAGGGCGACGCCGGTGGTCCAGCTGAGCAGGAGCAGGCCGCCGAGTTCGACGGCGATCGATCGGCGGTGGCCGGCCCGGCTCAGGCCCATCCGTCGGCTCAGGTAGTAGCTCAGGGCCCGCCGCCGGGTGCGCGCGGTGAACGCGAAGGCGAGGGCCGGGACCGCAACCAGTGCGGTGAGGTAGGCCAGCGCGCGTAGGTAGCCGAAGATCCAGGTGACCGGCCGCAGACCAGTGTTGTCCAGGAAGCTCTGCGGCGTGATCTCGTAGTTCGGCTCGACCCCGTCGCGCCGCAGCGCGGCGAGGGCTGACGTCAGGGACGTGGCACTCGTCCAGACCTCCTCGGCGCGGTCGGTGTACGGCGGCAGGTTTCGCGGCAGCGCCGCGCGGTTGACGACGAGCAGGGGCGCGTAGGGGTTGCGTTCGCCCGGAAAGCTCGCTCGGGTGCCGACCACCCGGATCGGGATGGTGGCGCTCTGGTTGGTCGTGAGGATCTTCACCCGCGTGACGGTTGTGTGCGCGGGGGCGTTCACCAGCAGCGCGTCCACGGTGGGTCCGGACGGCGACAGGCGGGCGAGCAGGCCGCGGAGCTGGGCGCCCTCGAACGCGTACCGGGTGAAGGTGTCCGGGTCCAGGCCGAGCACGCGGACCTCTTCGCCGTCGTCGATGAACGCACCGGTCTGGATCATGCTGACGACGGTGCCCGCGCCGTCCAGGTTCGGGGTGCTGCCCGGTGCGGCGAGCGTGCCGAACGCGTACGGCGCACCGACGTTCGTCTCGTACTTTCGCTGCAGGTCGTTGCGGGTGGAGCCACTGAGCGCAGCGGAGTAGACGAGCACACCGATCGGGACCGCGACGCCGATCAGGGTCCCGATGGCCACCGCGGGCGTGCCGGTCAGTCGCCGCACGGCCAGGTAGGCCACCGGCAGGAGCCGTCCAGCGGCGGCACCGACGCGGTGGAGGCCGCTCGCACCGGCACGGGTCAACAGCAGCACCGCGCCGGTGAGCGCGAGCAGGGGAAAGGTCAGGACCAGCGGGTTGATCTGCACCGTCGCCTTGACGATGCGGACCGCGCCGTCGTGGCGGACGCTGCGGTAGGTGAGCGCGCTCGCGGCGAGCAGGGCCAGCTCCCACGGCACCCTCCGGAGCCGGCGACGCTCTCGCCGGGTGGACTCGTCACCCGGCAACGCGTGTGCGCCCAACGCGGCGATCGCGACCAGCCCGCCGGCCGCCGCGACTGCGGCCAGGGCCAGGGCACTGGTCGGAGCGCCCGGCTCCAGCGACGACGAGG
>JBDTGE010000041.1:0-3883 GCA_039937575.1 Jatrophihabitantaceae bacterium | reverse complement strand
CCCACCCGCGTGGCTCCACGACGGGCGGCACCGGGTCGACTGGGACGAGATCGGCGGCCGGCTCGAGCTGGTACACCGCGGCGTCGCCGTCCACCGCCCGCCCGATGCCCACCCGCCCGGTGCCCGCGCGGCGGGCCGGCCGGCGGGCGCTCTGCGAGCTCCCGCGCAGCGGAATGACCCGAGCCTCGTCCACGTCAGGTCAGCTCCGGCTTCAGGGCGCCCGGGATCCGGTGGGCCAGGCGGCGTTCGGTGTTGTGCAACAGCGCGCCGAGTCGCGGCGCGCCGGCCCGGCCCTCGAGGTAGGAGCTGAGCGCCTCGGCGCTGGAGTAGCGGGGCCGGTAGCCGAAGCGCTCGCGCAGCCGGGTGGTGTCCACGACCCGGCCGAAGTTCAAGAAGCTGGCCTGCTCGGCCGAGAACTCGACGACCCCGGTGTTGCGGACCGCTGCGCCGACCAGGGCGAGCGCGGGCGCGGGGACCGGCAGGCGGATCCGGCCGGCCCGCCGGATGGCCTGGGCCAGCGTGAGCGCGCCGTCGGCGGCCACGTTGTAGACGCCCGGGTGCCGCTCGACGCTCGCGCGGCGCAGCACCTCGACCGCGTCCGATTCGTGCAGCAGTTGCAGGCGCGCATCGAAGCCGAGCGGCGAGGGGACCACGGGCATCGAGAGGTAGCGGGTGAGCGCGGTGTCGATCACCGGGCCGATCAGGTTCGCGAAGCGCAGCACGCTCACGTCGATGTCGGGCCGGCGCCGGGCGAACCCGCGGACGTAGTTCTCGACCTCGACCGCGTCCCGGGCGTAGCCGTCGGCGTTGGGCCCGACGGCGTGCATGTCCTCGGTGAACACGGCCGGATCCCGCGAACTCGAGCCGTACACCGCGGTGGTCGACTTCACCACGACGCGGCTGACGGTGTCGGACTTCTGGCACGCGGCCAGTAGCTGCATGGTGCCGGTGACGTTCTGCTCCTGCATCGACACCCGGGCCCGGACCCCGCGGGGCGTGGACAGGATCGCGGCGTGCACGACGGTGTCCACCCGCGCCTGGGTCAGGACCTTGGCGATGAGCGGATTGCGGATGTCGGCCCGGACGAACTCGGTGCGGCCGAGCCGGGCCAGCTCGGCGGCGCGTGGCGGCGCGAGGTCGACCCCGATGATGCGATCGATCGCGGGGTCCGCGGAGAGCTCCGCGGCTAGCTGTCCGCCGAGGTAGCGGCCGACGCCGGTCACGAGCACGACGTTCGGCACGACACTCCCTCGCTGCGGATCACGCAGGCTTGTGCGGCGCAGCTTCGAGCGCCGGCCGTCGGGCTACTTCTTGTTGCGACGCTGGACGCGCGTCTTCTTCAGCAGCTTGCGGTGCTTCTTCTTGGCCATCCGCTTGCGCCGCTTCTTGATGACTGAACCCATGCGTAACCCTCATCGATGTTCCGGCCTGCGCCGGACGCGGTTGGTGACCGCCCGGGGCAACTCCGCCGAGCGTACGTATCAGGGCGTCAGCCTACCTGCCGATTTCGGCCGGCCGGGCCGGTGGGGTCAGCCGGCCTCGATGTAGGCCCGGCGCAGGTACTCGTGGACCGCCTGCTCCGGGACCCGGAACGAGCGACCCACCCGTACGGCGGGCATCTCGCCGCCGTGGACCATGCGGTACACGGTCATCTTGGATACGCGCATGACGGCGGCCACCTCGGCCACCGTCAAGAACTTCACATCGGCGAGCGCAGGATCGATCGGGTGTACCCCGGCCGAGGGTGCGGGCTCGCTCGATCCGCGCTTGTTGGACGTGCTCATGTGTCACCGCTGCTTTCGGCACGTGTCAGTGCGTCGGCTTCCCCACCGACGAACGAAACACGCACGTGCTGAGCTGAGACTAGCGGTACGGATGGGGCAGAAGCGATAGCTGTCCCCCACTGATCCTGTGGGAGGCCGAACCGTTACCTGTGCACCGGCTCGCACTTGATCGCAGTTGATCGCTCAGCCCCCCGCGCCGAGCTCGCGGCTGCGCAGGCACGCCGCCTCGATGGCCGCCAGCAACGCCGCCCGGACGCCGTGGATCTCCAGCTCGCGGATGGCCGCGATCGTCGTCCCACCGGGACTGGTGACGGCCTCGCGCAGCTGAACCGGGTGCTCTCCGGAGTCGCGGAGCATCACGGCCGAGCCGATCGCCGTCTGCACGATCAGGTCCGCGGCCAGCGTCCGCGGCAGGCCGAGCAGGATTCCCGCGTCGATCATCGCCTCGACCAGGAAGAAGAAGTAGGCCGGGCCGGAGCCCGACAGCGCCGTCACCGCGTCGAGCTGGGACTCCGGGACGCGGACGACCTTGCCCACCGCCCGCAGCAGCGACTCGGCCACGGCCAGGTGATCCTCGTCCGCGTGGGCTCCGGCCGAGACCGCGGTCATCGCCTGGTCGACCAGCGCGGGGGTGTTCGGTATGCAGCGCACGACCGGGACGCCGGCCGCCAGCCGGGCCTCGATGTGCGCGGTGGTGACGCCGGCGGCCACCGAGACGACGAGGTGCTCGGGCGTGACCACGTCGCGGAGCTCGGCGAGCAGGGCGTCGATGTCCTGCGGCTTGACGGCCAGGACCAGGGTGCGAGCGGACCGGGCCGCGGTCGGCGCGTCGACCACGGCGACTCCGTGCGTGGCGGTGAGGTAGCTGGCCCGCTCGGGGTGCTTCTCCAGCACGACGATGTCCGACGGCGTCCGCTCCCCCCGCAGCAGGCCGGACAGCAGGGCCTCGCCGATCTTGCCGCCGCCGAGGATCGCGAGTCCGTCCATGGTCAACCCTTCGTGACGAGTGCGCGGCCGAAGAACATCAGGTTGGCCGGCCGCTCGGCGAGCCGGCGCATCAGGTAGCCGTACCACTGCGCACCGTAGGGGATGTAGACGCGGACCGTGTGACCGTTTTTCGCCAGCCGGCGCTGCTCGTCGGGGCGGATGCCGTACAGCATCTGGAACTCGAACTCGTCCTTGCCGTGGAACTTGGCCCGCTCGGCGCCGATCTCGATCAGCCGCGGGTCGTGCGTCGCCAGCATCGGGTAACCCTCGCCGGCCATCAGCGCGTTCAGGCAGCGGACGTAGGACAGGTCGACGTCCAGCCGCTTCTGGTACGCGACGGACGCCGGTTCCTGGTACGCGCCCTTGCACAGCCGGACCCGGCTGCCCGCCGTCGCGAGGTCACGGCAGTCGGCCTCGGTGCGGTGCAGGTAGGCCTGCAGCACGGCGGCGGTGTCCGGGAAGTCGGCCCGGAGCTCGTGCAGGATGCCGAGCGTCGAGTCGGTCGTCGTGTGGTCCTCCATGTCGAGGGTGACCGTGGCGCCCGCCGCGCGCGCGGCGGTGCAGATCGTCCGCGCGTGCTCGACGGCGATCTTCTCCCCGTCGCCCGGCAGGGCCTGCCCGATGGCGCTGAGCTTCACGCTGACCTCAGCCCGCGTGGTGAGCGGTCCGAGCCGCTCGGCCAGGCCCGCGGCCGCGAGCGCGCTGAGCAGGTCGGTGTAGGCGGTGACCACACCGGCCGCATGTTCGCGGTCGGTCGTGTCCTCGCCCAGATGATCGAGCGTGACCGTGAGGCCGGCGCCGATCAGGGCGCGCGACGTCGCGACCGCGGTGGCGGTGTCGGGGCCGCCGACGAACCGCTGGACCACACCTCGCGACATGGGGGCGTGGGTCACCAGTCCCTCGACGCGGGGGCTTCGTGACGCGGCCAGGATCACCGAACGCAGCATGCCGCCAGGCTATCGGCCGGGCCGATCCCGTCGATTCCGCTCCCGTCTGGGCCGATCCGTCTGGTGGCGGCGGATGAGCTATCCGGTTGCCGACGGCGCGGACGGCGCCGGGCTGGCCACCAGGTGCAGGCGGCAGAACGCCAGCGCCTCGGCCAGGTCGGCCTC
>JBDTGE010000040.1:0-4012 GCA_039937575.1 Jatrophihabitantaceae bacterium | reverse complement strand
CCCCGACTGCGGCACCGCCGGCCGCTGGGCGGGACAGTCAGCCAGAGCCGGTGTGGGTGGTCGACGGGCGGCCTCGCTTCCACCGGTCGGACTGCATGATCATCAAGGGGCAGGACGCCGAGGCCATCGCCATCGCGCAGACGACCGAGGACGGCTTCATGCCGTGCTCGCTGTGCGAGCCCGACACGGACGGCCGCTGAGCGGCGCAACCGCGCGAGCGGTCAGGCGTCGATTCGGCGCAGCCAGACGTGCAGTCCGAGATCCTCGTCCTCGATCGCAAAGGTGTCGACGTCCGGACTCGGCGGACCCTCGTGCATCGTCGGGGCCAGCACCTCGGCCGCGAGCTGCTCGGCGTGGGCGCGGATCGCCTCGGCCGGCTCGGGTGAGCCCCCGACGCGCCACCAGAGCTCGATGCGGTCGGTGACCTGCAGGCCGGCGTTCTTGCGCGCCTCCTGGACGATGCGCACGACGTAGCGGGCCAGGCCGGCCAGCCGCAGCTCGTGGGTCAGCTCAAGATCCAGGGCGACCGTCTCCGGTCCGGCGCTGGCGACGGCCCAGCCCGAGCGCGGTGTCTCGGTGATCACGACCTCCTCGGAACCGACGCTCACCTCGGCGCCGTCGACCGTGACGGTGGCGGTGCCGTCGGCCAGCGCGGCGGCCAGGACTCGCGCGTCGGCCGCGCCGATCGCCCGGGCCACCGCCTGCGTGCCGCCGCCGAAGCGCCGGCCCAGCGTGCGAAAGTTGGCCTTGGCCACGACGTCGACGAGCTCGCCGGCCGCCGAGTCGGCCAGCGTGGAGATCGCCACCACGTTGAGCTCGTCGGCCACCTCCTGGCGCAGTGCGTCGGGCAGGCCCGACCAGCCCGCGGCGGAGACGAGCGCGCGGGACAACGGCTGCTGGGTCTTCACCGACGAGTCGGCCCGGGCGGCGCGTCCGAGCTCGACCAGTCGGCGGACCTGGGCCACCTGCTCGGCGAGCGTCGCGTCCACCCGCGTCGAGTCGGCAACCGGCCACAGGGCCAGGTGGACCGAGTCGACCGAACCGGTCGAGGCGAACAGCGCGTCCCAGACCTTCTCGGTCACGAACGGGACGAACGGCGCGAGCAGCCGGGTGAGGATGTGCAGGCACTCGTGCAGCGTCGACAGGGCGGCCGGGTCGCCGTCCCAGAAACGGCGACGTGAGCGCCGGACGTACCAGTTCGACAGGTCGTCGATGTACGCGGCGAGTGCCTTGCCGGCCCGGGCGGTGTCGAAGTCCTCGAGTGCGGCGTCGACCTCGATCGTCACGCGGTGCGCCTCGGACAGCGCCCAGCGATCGAGCTGGGTCGGCACCCCGGTGAGCTCGGGCGTCCAGTCGTTGGCGCGCGACCAGAGGGACTGGAAGGACGCGATCGACCAGTAGGTCCGAAGCACCTTCGAGGCGATCTGCTCGATCGCCTTGTGGCCGACCCGGCGGGCCGACCAGGGCGAGCCGGCGCACAGCATGAACCAGCGCACCGCGTCCGCGCCGTGCTGGTCCATCAACTCCATCGGGTCCAGGACGTTGCCGAGGTGCTTGCTCATCTTCCGGCCGTCCTCGGCCAGGATGTGGCCCAGGCATAGAACGTTGCGATACGAGCTCTCGTCAAAGACCAGGGTGCCGATCGCCATGAGCGTGTAGAACCAGCCGCGCGTCTGGTCGATCGCCTCGCAGATGTAGTCGGCCGGGTAGGCGGCGCGCGATTCGTCGGCGTTGCGATGCGGCGCGCCGAACTGGGCGAAGGGCATCGAGCCCGAGTCGAACCAGGCGTCGATCACCTGCGGAACGCGACGGTAGGTGCCGCTCTCGCCGGGCCGGGTGAAGGTGACGTGGTCGACGAACGGGCGGTGCGGGTCGTCCAGCTCGACTCCGGAGAGTTCCTTCAGCTCGGCCAGCGATCCGACGCAGAGCGTCCGGGCCGGGTCCTCGTCGTTGCGCCACACCGGCAGCGGGGTGCCCCAGTACCGATCACGCGACAACGACCAGTCGATGTTGTTGCTCAGCCAGTCGCCGTAGCGGCCGTGCTTGATCGTCGCGGGGTACCAGTTCGTCTTCTCGTTCTCGGCGAGCAGCCGGTCCTTGATCGCCGTTGTGCGGATGTACCAGGCGGGCAGCGCGTAGTACATAAGCGGCGTGTGGCAGCGCCAGCAGTGCGGGTACGAGTGCAGGTAGGGCACGTGGCGATAGAGCAGCCCGCGCGCCTGCAGGTCGGGGACAAGTTGATCGTCGGCGTCCTTGAAGAAGACGCCGCCGACGGTCGGCACCTCGGCCAGGAAGTGCCCGTCGGGCCCGATCGGGTTGACGACCGGCAGGCCGTACTCGCGGCTGACCGCGAGGTCGTCCGCGCCGAACGCGGGCGCCTGGTGGACCAGCCCGGTGCCGTCCTCGGTCGTGACGTAGTCGGCCAGCACGACCAGGTGGGCGTCGGGGATCTCGACGTAGTCGAACGGACGCTGGTAGGTCCAGCGCTCCATCTCGCGACCGCTGAAGGACGCGAGGACCTCGACTTCGTCGCCGAGTGCCTTGTACAGCAGGGGTTCGGCCACCACGTACCGGTGCTCACCCTGGCGGGCGACCACGTACGTGACGGCCGGGTTGACCGCGACGGCGGTGTTCGAGACGAGCGTCCACGGCGTCGTCGTCCACACCAGCAGGTCGGCGCGGTCCGCGCCCTCGGACCACGGCCCCGAGGTCAGCGGGAAGCGGACGTAGACCGACGGGTCGGTGACGTCCTCGTAGCCCTGCGCCACCTCGTGGTCGGACAGGCCGGTGCCGCACCGCGGGCAGTACGGGGCGACGCGGTGGTCCTGCACCAGCAGGCCCTTGTCGTAGATCTGCTTGAGGGCCCACCACACCGATTCGACGTAGTCCGGTGTCATGGTCCAGTAGGCGTTCTCGTAGTCGGACCAGTAGCCCATCCGCTCGCTCATCGCCTCGAACGCGTCGACGTGGCGCTGCACGTTCTCGCGGCACTTGGCGTTGAACTCGGCGATCCCGTACGCCTCGATGTCGGCCTTGCCGGTGAAGCCGAGCTCCTTCTCGACCGCCAGCTCGACCGGCAGGCCGTGGCAGTCCCAGCCGGCCTTGCGCGGGACGTGGTAGCCCTTCATCGTCTTGAACCGCGGGAAGACGTCCTTGAACACGCGGGCCTCGACGTGGTGGGCGCCGGGCATGCCGTTCGCGGTGGGCGGGCCCTCGTTGAACGTCCAGGCCGGACCGTGGGCGGTGGCGTCCAGGGTTCGCTGGAAGATGCGGCTCTCGCGCCAGCCATCGATGACCTCGTGATCGAGCGCGGCGAGGTCGACGTGCGGGGGGAGCGGCTGGTAGCCGGACGGTTCGCTCATCGCATTGGATGCCACGGTGGTGCCCCTTCGAGTCGGTCGGACCCGAGGGACGACGTCGCACCGGTCTCCCGATCCGCCTGCCGCGGTACCACCCTCGTTGACGCTTGGTGCTCGGTGCGCCCACTTCGTTGCGGTCCGGCTCTACTGAGGCACTGGTGTTCCCAGCCGCCCGTTCTTCCGGTGCTCGGAGGTGATTTCGCCATCGCTTTTGCGGCCCCCGGGCTCACACCGTCCCCGGATCGCTCGACGCCCTGTCACGCGGCTACTTGTCCTCGTCGTTGCCAGCTCATCCTAGCGACGGTCGGCAAATCGCCGGTCCCGAGTGCACGATTGGTCGAGCTTCTGGGTTTTTGACCGGCGTGGCCACTAGCGGGGAACACGCGTGGCTCATATAGTTGCCGCCTTTGCGGGCGCACGACGAGGAGACGATCAGATGGCTGCCGTAGGACGGATCGGGCGCGCTCTGCGCCGAGTCAGCGGTGGCGCTGCGAGCACGCGGACCAGCACGCAGCCGGCCGGCAAGGCGGCACCGGCTCCGGTCAAGAAGACAGCTCCGGTCAAGAAGACAGCTCCGGTCAAGAAGGCCGCTCCGGTCAAGAAGGCCGCTCCGGTCAAGAAGGCGGCTCCGGTCAAGAAGGCGGCTCCGGTCA
>JBDTGE010000039.1:0-13302 GCA_039937575.1 Jatrophihabitantaceae bacterium | reverse complement strand
CCGCGGTGATCGTCATGAGCGACACCAAGGCGGCGGAACTGGGCCTCACCCCGCTGGCCCGCGTCGTATCCACGGCAGTCACCGGTCTGTCGCCCGAGATCATGGGCCTCGGGCCGGTCGAGGCGTCCAGGAAGGCGCTGGCGCGTGCGGGCATGAGCGTCGGCGACATCGACCTGGTCGAGATCAACGAGGCGTTCGCGGCGCAGGTGCTGCCCTCGCAGCGCGACCTGGGCATCGACATGGACCGCCTGAACGTGAACGGCGGCGCGATCGCGGTCGGCCACCCGTTCGGCATGACCGGCGCCCGGATCACCACGACGCTGATCAACTCGCTGCAGACCCACGACAAGCAGTTCGGGCTCGAGACCATGTGCGTCGGCGGCGGCCAGGGGATGGCGATGATCATCGAGCGGCTGTCCTAACCCGCCCCGACGGGCCGATCGGGCTGTTGGTAGCTGGGCGTCTGTGCCCTTAGCCGGCAATAGCGCGCGCTCGATCCAGTTGCGCGAACGCCGGCTCCATCTCGTCCACGTCGCGACGCGTCAGGCCGTTGGCCGCCGCGACCTGACGCCAGGTGCTGACGGCGCGCGCCACTTCGCCGAGGACCCTCAGAGGGTCGTTGACGCGAAAGTGGGCGGCGACCTGCATGACCGCGTCGAGCCGGACGATGGTGTCCCCGTCGATCGCGGTCGCCAGGTGCTGCTCGCCCGGCTCGGGATCGGGGTTGAGGTCGAACGCGGGCGACAGACGCCAGGCGTCGGCGTTGTCGTGCAGGAACCCGTGGTTGCGCAAGTGATCGTCGGTGTTGGAGATAAGCACGCCGAAGACCATGCGCCGCCACAACTGTCTAAGCTCGGTACCGGCGGCCGGTGATCGCTGCTCGATGACCGCCCCGATGTCGAGGTAGTCGCCGGTGTCGCCGTCGCGCGCTTCTAGCATGGTCAGAGCCGACGCGTACCCGATTCGACGCCCAGCAGGGTCGCGATCGAACCGGTCGATCACCAGCACGCTGCGGCCGTCGATCATCAGCAGCGACATCGTCGGCGTGTCGATACCGGCCGCCGCGGCGAGATCGTGCGCTGTCTTTTCCCACGCCATCACGTTCCAGTCATCAGCGGGAGAGGGAAACTTCGCGATGGCCAGCCGCCCGTTCGCGGCGCGCACGTGCGCCTTCGGGCGTGCCCCGCCCAGGCTGGAACCGGCGCGTAGCAGAAGGAGCAGCGCTTCGGCGTCCTCGGCGTCACCGGCCACGCGGTCCGCCGCTGAGAGCAGAGTCGGTAGATCGGTGAGCAGCGGGACGCCGGTGTGGGTGGCGACGAACTCACCGGTGTCCGGGTCACGGAACCGCAGGGCTCCCTGCCGCAGATCGTCCCGGACGCCGAGCAGCAGGTCAAACTCGCCGAAGCTGCGGACGGTGTCGTGCTGGTCCCGGGCCCGCATCCGCTCGGCGCGTCTGATCAGATTGCGGCCCCAGCGGTCCGGGGTGCTGTCAGCGAACGCTCGGAACATCGGCAGATCGACCGCCGACTGGTGTGGGCCCGCGGACAAGGGCAACTGTGGATCCAGCGCGTAGGCCCGACGGTCGGCCAGATAGCCCGCGTCGTATACGAAGCTCGTCGACTCCCGACCCCGGGCCCGGTGCGAGTACACGGTTCCGGCGAGCACGTCGTCCCCATCGGGCAATGACACCCACACCTGTGCGCTGGAAGCCACTTCGGCCTCAACCGCCGTCGTCGGACTGGCTCGTGGATCGTCCTTCGGTCCAAGCGGGTGGACGAGGGCGGGAGGTCCGGACCCGTTGTGGCAACCGCTCGTTCGACCGCAGCCGGCCGACGTCGGTGCTGTACGGATCGAGTGCACCGACGAGCGAGTCAAGGACGCCGAGCGCACGCGCGACCCGCAACGTGTTCTCCAAGCTCGCGCCCGATCCGTTCTCAAGGTTGGTCACCACGCTCCGGCTGACCCCGGCCCGATCAGCGACCTGCGCGGCCGTAAGTTGCCGCAGCTTGCGCCATGTGGCCAGGTCAGCGCCGATCCCGGCCAACGCGCGCCGCACCGGCGCCGGGGTAGGGCTCCGCACCATGACTGTTAGCTCCTAGGGCATGGTTTTCCATGCTGTAAGATAATTAGCGTATGAAATATCAGTCACTATGACGCGAAAACCGATTCGAGTCAACCGACGTGCTTCGGTTGGCGAGATCGGGTAAGGGCACAGACGCAGCTGAGGGCGGACCCGATCGGGTCCGCCCTCAGTGTTCGCTCTCCTGCCGGCGAGCTAGTTACGCAGGTAGCTCAGCAGGCGCAGGATCTCCAGGTACAGCCAGACGAGCGTCACCATCAGCCCGAAGGAGGCGTACCAGGCGAACTTCTTGTCGGCTCCGTTGCGGATCCCGCGCTCGATCATGTCGAAGTCCATCACCAGGTTCATCGAGGCGATGACGATGCAGACCAGGCTGAACGCGATCGCGATCGGGCCACCGCTGCGCAGGTCGAGGCCGTTCGGCGTGAACAGGTAGGCGATCATGTTCACGACCATCAGGCCGAAGACACCGATGGTGGCCCCGACGACGACGCGGGTGAACTTCGGGGTGACCCGGATCGCGCCGATCTTGTAGACGAACAGCATGCCGCCCGCGACCATCACCGTGCCGGTGACCGCCTGGATCACGATGCCCGGGTACCGCGAGTCGAAGATGTGGCTGATCGCACCCAGGAACGCGCCCTCGAACGCCGAGTACAGCAGGCAGAGCGGGGCGTTGGCCTTCATCGTGAACGACATGAACAGGCCCAGGCCCAGGCCACCGAACGCGCCGATCAGCAGCACCGGCAGCGCACCGCTGGAGCTGCTCACCATCTGCCAGGAGACGGCACCGGCCGCCAGCAGGACCACCAGCATCGCGCCGGTGCGCTGGACGACGTCGTCCAGGGTCATGTACCCCTTGGCCGCCAGCGTCGCGTCGTAGGCCGGCTGGTTGTACATCCCCTGCAGCTCGTCGGCGGAGGGCGTCTTGACGGCTGACGCCTTACCGAAGTTCTTGATGACCGGGTTCTCTGCCATCTGCGGCAACTCCTCCTAGGCTGTGCGTCGACCCGATGGCCGCCGCAACATCATTCTCACTCGGTTCAACGTAGCGGGCCGATCAGCGGTTCCCAACGTCTCGGGCGACACAGCCGTGCGGACCGACACAGCCGTGCGGACCGACACATTCGGGTCGTAGCCGTTGCATTGCCTTTACCGACCGGTAACTTATATCTAGAACACCGTGTATCAGACGAACTCCGGGAGATCCGCATGCCGAGCCGCAGCAAGCGCGGGCGCGACGCCATGGGTGTCGGGTTGGCCGCGCTGAACAAGTTGGCGAGCACCACCCTGATCGATCGACTCAACCTGCGCAAGCCGGCCGAGCGGGCGGTGTACGAGGCGTCCAAGTCGGGGTTCCGGGCCGTCGGCGCCGGCAATCGGGCGTTCGGGGCCGTCCAGCAGCGCGGACCCGGTCAGCGCCCGAGCAAGGCCTCGAGTCCCAGCGGGCTGTTCGACCTGAGCCCGACCGACGAGCAGAAGATGATCGTCCAGGCCACGGCTGACTTCGCCGGCCAACTGCTGCGCCCGGCCGCGTCCGAGGCCGATCACGACTGTGCCACGCCCGAGGTGATCCTCAAGCGGTCGGCCGCCGAGCTCGGCCTGACCCAGCTGACCGTGCCCGAGGCGCTCGGCGGGATGGGCGGCGAGCGATCGGCCACCACCGGCGTGCTGGTCAACGAGGCGCTCGCCCACGGCGACATGGGCCTGGCCGTGGCCTGCCTGGCGCCGGCCGCGGTCAGTACCGCGCTCACCCTGTGGGGCGACGCGCAGCAGCAGGCGAGCTACCTGCCCGCCTTCGTCGGGGACGCGGTCCCGGCGGCCGCACTCACCGTGCTCGAGCCGCACGTCCTGTTCGACCCGTTCGCCCTGAGGACCACGGCGCGCCGGACGGCCGGGGGCTTCGTCCTGGACGGGGTGAAGTCGCTCGTCCCGCGCGCGGACAAGGCCGAGCTGTTCGTCGTGGCGGCCGCGCTGGACGGCGCGCCGGCGCTGTTCCTGGTCGAGTCGGGGACGGCCGGGATCAGTGTCGAGTCCGAGCCGGCGATGGGGTTGCGGGCCGCGTCGATGGGGCGCCTGGTGCTGGCCGGGGTCACCCTCCCGACGGCGTCGTTGCTGGGCGCCCGGGACGGCTACGCCGACTGCATCCGGCTCGGCCGGCTGGCCTGGGCCGCACTCGCGCTCGGGACCGCGCAGGCGGTGCTGGACTACGTGATCCCGTACGTCAACGAGCGGCAGGCGTTCGGCGAACCGATCAGCCACCGCCAGGCGGTCGCGTTCATGGTCGCGAACATCGGTATCGAGCTCGAGGGCGCCCGGTTGGTGACCCTGCGCGCGGCGAGCCGGGCCGAGCAGGGCAAGCCGTACGCGCGCGAGACCGCGCTGGCCCGGCGGCTGACCGGCGAGTACGGCATGCAGATCGGCAGCGACGGCGTCCAGCTCCTGGGTGGACACGGCTACGTGAAGGAGCACCCGGTGGAGCGGTGGTACCGCGACCTGCGCGCCGTCGGCCTGATGGAAGGCGTGGTGTTGGTATGACGATCAACCTCGAGATGCCCAAGAAGTTCGCGCTGAGCGTGAGCCAGGCCCAGCAGGTCTCCCAGGAGATCTTCCGGCCGATCTCGCGCAAGTACGACCGGGCCGAGCACGAGTACCCGAAGGAACTGGACATGCTCGCCGCGCTGATCGACGGGATGAACGCCTCGGGTCAGGCCAGCACCGGCGCCCGCGGCGTGCGGCGCGGGTCCTCCGGCGATGCAGGCAACCGCAACGGCACCAACATGTCCGGCGTGCTCTCGATCATCGAGGCGTGCTGGGGCGACGTGGCGATGGTGCTGGCCATGCCGCGCCAGGGGCTGGGCAACGCGGCCATCGCGTCGGTCGCCGACGACGAGCAGCACCGGCGCTTCGACAAGCTCTGGGCGTCGATGGCGATCACCGAGCCGTCATTCGGCTCGGACTCCGCGCAGGTCCGGACGACCGCGGTCAAGGACGGCGAGGACTACATCCTCAACGGCGAGAAGATCTTCGTCACCGCCGGTGAGCGCTCGGACGCCGTCGTCGTGTGGGCCACGCTGGACAAGAGCAAGGGCCGGGCCGCGATCAAGACCTTCGTCGTCGAGAAGGGCACGCCGGGCCTGGTCGTCGAACGACTCGAGCGCAAGCTCGGCATCCGCGCGTCGGACACCGCGACGATCCGGTTCACCGACTGCCGCGTCCCGGCGGCCAACCTGATGGGCTCGGCCGAGATCGAGGCCGAGCAAGGTTTCGCGGGCGTCATGCAGACCTTCGACAACACCCGTCCGCTGGTCGCCGGGATGGCCGTCGGCTGCGCGCGGGCGGCGCTGGACGAGATCCACGACCTGCTGGTCGAGGCCGGCGTCGAGATCGACTACGACCGCCCGATCAACAGCCAGCATGCGGCAGCCGCGGCGTTCCTGCAGATGGAGGCGGACTGGGAGGCGGCGTACCTGCTGACGATGCAGGCCACCTGGATGGCCGACAACAACCGGCCCAACTCGCTGCAGGCCTCGATGGCCAAGGCCAAGGCCGGCCGGGTGAGGGTCGAGATCACGCTCAAGTGCGTCGAGCTGGCCGGCTCGTTCGGCTACGGCGAGGGCTCGCTGCTGGAGAAGTGGGCGCGCGACTCGAAGATCCTGGACATCTTCGAGGGCACCCAGCAGATCCAGCAACTCATCGTCGCCCGCCGCCTGCTGAACAAGTCGTCCACCGAATTGAAGTGAGGCGATGAATACCCCTTCCAGCACCCCGTAGCGTGCTGGAAGGGGTATTCATCGCTGTCGGCGCGTCGTTGCCGGGCTTCGCGCCGGCGGTTGGGCAGAATGAAACGAGGCCCCTCCATGTATGAGATGGAGGGGCCTCGCTCGATTCCGCTGCACCGCCCGCCGATCGCTCGGCGCACGTGCGTTGCGCAACCATCACCGGCCTACGGCCCACTCAGGACGAACGACCGGTTTCCCGGCCCTTCAGCCCCCGCACGAAGGTTCGGTCTCCCGTCCCTCGGCGCCCGGAGTTACCCCCGATTTGTGTACCACCGCCTTGCGATGGGTTATTTCTACTGGGCCGAATCCCCTTACGCAATAGGCAGTTCGAGGCAGTTTCACGATCTTGGGGCTATCCACACGACCGTCCACAGGTGGAGGTGGGTTATCCCCCGGTATCGGGGTTGTCCACCGGTCCGCCCACAGCTTCGTCCACAAACCCGTGGTGCGGATCAGGCGAGCAGGTCCTGGTAGCCCGGGTTCTTCTCGATGAACGACTTCACGAACGGGCACAGCGCGACGACCTTGCGGCCCTGCGCCCGCACGTCGTCCAGCACGGCCCGGATCAACGTCTTGGCCAGCCCCTGACCGGCGAACTTCGCGTCGATCTCGGTGTGCGGGAACACCAGGGAATCACCGTCCGGGACGAACCGGGTGAAGCCCGCGACCTCGCCGTCGACCCGGATCTCGTAGCGGCTCAGGTCCTGGTTCGCAGTGACGGCTATGGGCACGGTGGTCCTCTTTCCGGTTCGGTCGCGACGAGGCGATCGGTCGTAGGGTCGAGCCTATGAGCAACCTGGACCGCACGCCCGGGCTCACGCGCTGCGGTGGCCTGGCCGACGTCGCCCCGCGCCCGGTGCACGAGCTGTTCAAGGGCCGCGAAGTCCGGCTCGGCGAGAGCACGAAGGTGCGGCGACTACTGCCCAACCTCGGGCGACGGCTGGTCGGGCCGTGGTGCTTCGTGGACCACTACGGGCCGGACGACGTGGCCGGCTCGCCCGGCATGCAGGTGCCGCCGCATCCCCACTGCGGCCTGCAGACGGTGAGCTGGCTGCTCGAGGGCGAGGTGCACCATCGCGACAGCATCGGCAGCGACCAGCTGATCGGTCCGGGCGAGCTGGGACTGATGACGTCCGGGAACGGGATCGCGCACGCCGAGCTGTCCCCGGCGGCCCATCCGGCGCTGCTGCACGGCGTCCAGCTCTGGGTCGCGCTGCCGGACGGCTCGCGAGCGGTGGCCCCGGCCTGGGAGCACCACGCCGCCCTGCCCGCTCTCACCGACACCGGTCTGAGCGCGAGGGTCATCATGGGCGATCTCGGCGGTGCCGTCTCGCCCGGCCACACGTACTCGCCGATGGTGGGCGCCGACGTCGCGCTCACACCTCGCGCGGACGGGCTGCTGCCGCTGGAGGCCGAGTTCGAGTACGCCCTGCTGGTGATGTCCGGATCGGTCGAGGTCGAGAATGCGACGCCGGCCGTCGGGTCGATGCTCTATCTCGGCTGTGGACGCCGCGACCTGCGCCTGCAGTCCGTGGCCGGGTCCCGGGTACTGCTGCTGGGCGGGGCGCCGTTCGAGGAGCAGATCGTCATGTGGTGGAACTTCGTGGCGCGCAGCAACGAGGAGATCGTGGACGCGCGCGAGCAGTGGGCGGCCGGGGCGAGGTTCGGCGCCGTGGCCGGCGCCGGCGTTCGGCTGGCCGCGCCGTCGTTGCCCGCCGGCCGGCTCAAGCCCGGCGGAAGCGCCCGCTAGCGCGTGCGGTCGACGGCGGACTGCGCCTTCGCCAAAAGCCGCCGCGCCGCGTCACGGCGGCGGAGCGCCGCCACGCGATCCCGGTCGGCCCGGATCCGGTCCTTCTCCAGCGCCGTCACCTCACCGCGGGCGTCGAGGACGGCCCGCTCGGCCGCGACAACCTCGGCCCGGGCCCGGTCGAGGTTGGCCGTGACCGAGTCCAGCGTGGCGTCGGCCGCGATGAGGGCGCGCTCGGCGGTCGCCGCGTGCTCCCCCGCCTCGGCCAGCGCCCACTGCGCCGCGTTCGAGCGCTCGGGCCGGTCCGCGGGTAGCGGCGCGACGGCCCGCAGCGTCACCCTCCGGCCAGGCGTCGCGCTGGTCGGCCCGTCGACCGCGACCGCCCCGTCGAGGTCGACCGGGTCGAATCCGGTCGAGGTCAGGGCGCGCACCAGCAGCCCGGACCGCACCGCCTGCGTGGCGCCCTCGTCGACGACTGCCGCTTCGAGCGTGGCCGCCACCCCGCGCGCGATGGGGTCGGCCAGCCGCCCGCCCGCGTCCTCGGCGATAACCGCTGCATCGGCCAGCAGCTCGCGGATGGCCTGGTGGCGCTGCCGCGAGAGCTGGCGCAGCTGGTCACCGTCCATCGCCTGCTGGGCCTCGCGTAGTGCCGCACCGAGCTCGAGCAGCTCCTCGAGCCCGCCCGGCCGGCGGGCCAGCGCGTTCACCAGCCAGGCGCTGCTCGACGGCTTGGGCAGCGCTTTGATCCCCGCCGCCAGCTCGCCGTCACCGGCCTGCTTGGCCCGCGCGCTCTCCTCGGTGCGGGCGCCGATGAACTGCGCCGGCGTGAGTGCGTACAGGCGGTCGGCGACCGCGGCAAGACCCATCCCGTCATCGTCGCACTGCCGCGCGGGATGACCCGCGCGTGTGACAGCGTTGGCACCAGGACGACCGCAAGCGAGGAGAGCTCATGACCACACTGCACGGGCAGCCGCACGTCGACCGGTACCTCGAGACCGACGGCGAGGACGGCTACCACTGGCGCAACGACACGACGATCCTGCTGCTCACGACCAAGGGCGCCAAGTCCGGCCGCTCGTACACGCACGCGCTGATCTATCGCGAGCACGGCGACGGCTACCTGGTCGTGGCGTCCAAGGGCGGGGCCGAGCAGCCGCCGTCGTGGTACGTGAACCTGTCGGCCGACCCGGACGTCCAGGTGCAGATCAAGGGCGAGCGGTTCGCCGCCCACGCCCGGACGGCCGCGCCGGCCGAGAAGCCGCCGATGTGGGCGGCCATGACCGAGGTCTGGCCGGACTACGACGAGTACCAGAAGAAGACGTCCCGGGCGATCCCGATCGTCGTCCTGGAACGCGCCTAGCAGTGGCCGGTCCGGGCGTGCGAGGCTTGGGTCATGTCTGACAAGCCGTCCAGCGACGAGAGCAGCGCCGCGAAGGACAAGTTCCGCGAGGCCCTCGAACGCAAGCGCAGCCAGCAGTCCGATCGGGCGACCGAGGCCCACGCCGAGTCCAAGATCCACGGCGAGCACGGGGCGGCGGGCGGCAAGCGCACCTTCCGGCGCAAGAGCGGCGGCTGAGGTCAGCCGGCCGCCGGCTGCTGCTGGGTGATGCAGTGGACGCCGCCGCCGTGCCCGAAGATGGTGCGGCCGTCGGCCGACTCGATCTGCCGTCCCGGGTAGAGCCGGGCCAGCAGGTCGATCGCCCCGGCGTCGTGCGGGTCCTCGAACGTGCCGACCACGACGACCCCGTTGCCGACGTAGTGGTTGAGGTAGGAGTAGTCGACCGGTTCGCCGTCGACCTCCAGCACCGCCGGCGCCGGGATCTCGACGACCTCGAGCGCCCGGCCGGCGGCGTCGGTCGACGCGCGCAGTAGCGCGATGATCTCTCGGGTGACCTGGTGGTCCGGGTGCGCCGGATCGCGCTGGTGGTGCGCGGCGACGACGCCGGGCCGGACGAACGAGGCGACGATGTCAATGTGGCCGCGAGTGCCGAACTCGTCGTAGTCGCGGGTCAGGCCGCGCGGCACCCAGATCGCGTGCGTCGTACCGAGCTGGGCGTGGATCTCGGCCTCGACCTGCGCTCGGGTCCAGCCCGGGTTGCGGCCGGGATCGAGCTGCACGGTCTCGGTCAGCAGGACCGTGCCCCTACCGTCGACGTGGATGCCGCCGCCCTCGTTGGTCAGGGCCGAACCCCGGACCGGGACGCCCGCCTGCTCGGCGACGAAGCGGGCCAGCTGCGCATCGTCGCCCCACTCGGCCCAGGCCTGGCCGCCCCAGCCGTTGAACACCCAGTCGACCGCGGCGAGCGAGCCGTCGGCGTCGAGGGTGAACGTCGGTCCCGCATCGCGCATCCAGGCGTCGTCGATGGCGCGCTCGAGCACGGTGACGTCACCGCTGACCGCGGCCTCGGCGTGGGCGCGCTGCCCGGCGTCGGCGACGAGGGTCACCGGTTCGTAGCGGGCGATCATCGTCGCGACGTGGGCCCAGGCCGTCCGCGCTGCGGCGAGCGTCTCGGACCCGTCCGCGCCGAAGGTGCCGTTCGCCGGCGGGAAGGCCATCCAGGTCCGCTCGTGCGGCTCCCACTCTGCCGGCATGCGACGGGACATCGGTGCGGGCATGCGACGGGACGTCGGTGCCGGCCTGCGGCTGCGTTCCACCATGGCGGCATCATTGCAGCTGGACCGCGCAGGCCGTGAGAGCATCTGGGCCATGCTGACAATCACCAGCAGTGGGGCCCCGATCTCGCCGGCCCGCACGTCCGCTCCGGCCCGCGCGCCGTTCCGGGTCGCCGCCGTGCAGCAGCGCTGGAACCCCGATGCCACCGAGCACCTCGCCGGACTACGCGAGGGGGCCGTCGCGGCGGCCCGGGAGGGCGCCGAGCTGGTGTGCTTCCAGGAGCTGACGCTCTCGCGCTACTTCGCGTTCGAGATCCCGGCGTCCGCGCCCGATGCCCTGACCGAGAGCGTCGACGACGGCCCGACCCGGGCGTTCGCTGCCGCACTGGCGAGCGAGCTGCAGATCCCGATCCACGCCTCGCTGTTCGAGCGGGCCGACGCCGCCGACGGGCTCGGCTTCAACACCGCGATCGTCGTCGCTCCGGACGGCGGGCTGCTGGCCCGGACCCGCAAGCTGCACATCCCGATCACGGCCGGGTACTACGAGGACCGGTACTTCCGGCCCGGACCGGCGAACCAGGACAGCTATCCGGTGGTCGCCGTCGGGGCGGCCCAGTTCGGTTTCCCGACCTGCTGGGACCAGTGGTTCCCCGAGCTGGCGCGCGCGTACTCGCTGCGCGGGGCCGAGGTGCTGGTGTACCCGACCGCGATCGGCTCCGAGCCCGACCACCCCGACTTCGACACCGAACCGCTGTGGCACAAGGTGATCACCGCGAACGGAATTACCAACGGGACGTTCATGGTCGCGGTGAACCGGATCGGGACCGAGGGCGGGCTGACGTTCTACGGCAGCTCGTTCATCTCCGACCCGTACGGGCGGGTGCTGGTGCAGGCGCCGCGCGATCAGCCGGCCGTTCTGGTGGCCGACCTGGACCTGGATCAGCGCGGCGACTGGCTCACCCTGTTCCCGTTCCTGACCACGCGGCGTCCGGACACCTACGACGTCCTCACCGACTGAGTTCCCGGCCGGCTCAGAAGTCCTCGTCGAAGCCGACCGTCCCGGTGACGCCGACCTGGTAGGCCGACACGCGCCGCTCGAAGAAGTTCGACAGCTCTTGCACGTCCTGCAGCTCCATGAACGCGAACGGGTTGCGCGAGCCGTAGAGCGGGTCGAGGCCGAGCTGGGCCAGCCGCCGGTCGGCCACGTGCTGCAGGTACTCGCGCATGTCGCCCGGTGACAGGCCGGAAACCCCTTGCTCCAGCAGGTCTTCGGCGAACTGAACCTCGCACTCCACCGCCTCGGCCAGCATCTCGCGCACCTGTTGCGCCATCGACTCGTCGAACAGGTCCGGCTCCTCGGCGCGTACCTGCTCGACGACGTCATAGGCGAAGGCCATGTGCATCGACTCGTCCCGGAACACCCAGTTGGTGCCGGACGCCAGCCCGTTGAGCAGTCCGCGCGAGCGCAGGAAGTACACGTACGCGAACGCGCCGTAGAAGAACAACCCCTCGATGCAGGCGGCGAAGCAGATGACGTTGAGCAGGAACGCCCGCCGGTCAGCGGCCGTCCGCAGCTCCCGCAGCGCGAAGATCGAGTCGATCCAGCGGAAGCAGAAGTCGGCCTTGCGCTTGATCGACGCGATGTTCTCGATCGCGGCGAACGCCTCGGCCCGTTCCTGATCGTCGCTCACGTAGGTGTCCAGCAGGGTCAGGTAGAACTGGACGTGGACGGCCTCCTCGTACAGCTGCCGGGACAGGTACAGCCGGCCTTCGGGCGAGTTGATGTGCTGGTACAGGTTGAGCACCAGGTTGTTCGACACGATCGTGTCGCCGGTCGCGAAGAACGCCACCAGCCGGCCGACCAGGTGCTGCTCGGCCGGCGACAGGCGCGCGAGGTCCTTCAGGTCCGAGTGCAGGTCGACCTCCTCGACCGTCCAGGTGTTCTTGATGGCGTCCCGGAAGCGGTCGTAGAAGTGGGGGTACCGCATCGGTCGCAGCGTCAGATCCATCCCCGGATCCAGCAACATCACTGGCACGCCTCGCAGGAGTCGGGGTTCTCCAGGCTGCAGGCGAGCGCCGCCACGGTGGCCTGCTGGATGCGGGTCGCCGGACGCGAACGCAGGTAGTAGGTCGTCTTGAGTCCGGACTTCCAGGCGTACAGGTACATCGAGCTCATCGTGCCGATGGCTGGCGAGGCCAGGAACAGGTTGAGCGACTGGCTCTGGTCGATGTACGGCGCCCGCGCGGCCGCCAGGTCGATCAGCGCCCGCTGCGGCAGCTCCCACGCCGTGCGGAACAGCTCGCGGACCTCGGCCGGCAGCGCGGTGAGGCCCTGGACCGAACCGTCGGCCCGCTTGATCGCGTCCCGGGTCTGCGCGCTCCACAGGTCGTGCGCCTTGAGCTCGCGGACGAGTGCCGCGTTGACCTGCAGGAACTCCCCCGACAGGGTCTCGCGCTTGAACAGGTTGGACACCTGCGGCTCGATGCACTCATAGCACCCGGCGATCGACGCGATGGTCGCCGTCGGGGCGATCGCGATGAGCAGCGAGTTGCGCAGACCGGTCCGCGCGACCCGCTCCCGCAGCGCCATCCACCGCTCGGTCTGCGTCGGCGCGACGTCCCACAGGTCCGGCTGCAGGTGACCGGCGGCCGCACGCGTCTGCGCGAACGCCGGGTGCGGCCCGAACCGCTCGGCCAGCTCGGCCGAGGACTCGAGCGCGGTCAGGTAGATCTCCTCGGCGATCCGGGTCGACAGCTCCCGCGCCGGGCCCGAGTCGAACGGCAGGCGCAGCGCGAACAGAACGTCCTGCAGCCCCATCACCCCCAGCCCGACCGGACGCCAACGCGGGTTGGACGCGGCCGCCTGCTCGCTCGGGTAGTAGTTGATGTCGATCACCCGGTCCAGGAACGGGACCGCCGTGCGCACGGTCGCGCGCAGCTTGTCCCAGTCCAGGTCCCCGGTCCTCAGGTGCTGGGCCAGGTTGATCGAGCCCAGGTTGCAGACGGCGGTCTCGGCGTCCGAGGACACCTCGATGATCTCGGTGCACAGGTTGGACAGGTGGACGATGTTCGCGTCCACC
>JBDTGE010000038.1:0-4936 GCA_039937575.1 Jatrophihabitantaceae bacterium | reverse complement strand
CGGTACGGCGACCCGGACGAGACGCCGGTCGAGGCCGGCGAGTTCCTCACGCCGCACGGCATCTTCCTGGTCGGCCTGCTGGACGCGGTACCCGTGGCGACCGGTGCGTGGCGGCGGTTCGCGGACGAGGTGGGCGAGATCAAGCGGATGTACGTCGTGCCGAGCGCCCGCGGACGCGGTCTGGCCCGGCGGATGCTCGCGGAGTTGGAGTCGACCGCGGCGGCGGCCGGGATGCGGCAGGTGGTTCTCGGCACCGGGGAGGCGCAGCCGGAGGCGGTCGCGCTCTACCGGTATTGCGGCTATGCGGCGGTCACCGGATTCGGCCGGTACGCGTGCGCGCCGGACGCGCGGTTCTTCGGCAAGGACCTGCCCCGAGCTGACCGGACATGCGAACGGCCCGCCCCGTAGTGGGCCGGGCCGTTCGGGACGAGAGTGCGCGGTTCAGCCGCGGGTGACCTTGCCCGCCTTTAGGCAGGACGTGCACACGGTGATCCGGCGGCGGGTGCCGGGCGCGACCAGGGCGCGCACCTTCTGCACGTTCGGGTTCCACCGGCGGTGGGTCCGGCGGTGGGAGTGCGAGACGGACATGCCGAAGCCGGGCCCCTTGCCGCAGACATCGCAGACGCTGGCCACAGTGGCCTCCTTGTAGATGCTTGTAGATGCGCACGCAGCCGTGCACTGATGGTGTCGAGTTCGGGTGGGTGCCCAGTGGTGAGGGCAACCTTGGCAGTCTAACGGCTGCCACACCGCAGCTGCAAAACGCCCCGGGCCGGGCGCGCTGTCCTCGCCGGCGAGCCCGCGTTGTCGGCCCGGGCAGTATGCGTTGTCGGCTCGGACAGTATTCGGACAGTATTCTGCGGCGACCGGTTCAATCTTCTTCAATCTTCGTCCGCGCTGGGGGTGCACGTGCTCGAGGCGCTGGACGCGGACGCCGTCTGCCGGTGGAGCCTGGCCGCCGCCGACTCCCTGGACGAGCACCGGAGCGAGATCGACGACCTCAACGTGTTCCCGGTTCCCGACGGCGACACCGGGACGAACATGGCCCTCACGGTCCGAGCCGGCGCCGATGCGCTGAGCGCCGCGCGGCCCGCCGACGCCGGGTCGGCCCTGGGCGCCTTCGCGCGCGCGGCGGTGCTGGCGGCCCGCGGCAACTCGGGCGTGATCGTGGCCCAGATCCTGCGCGGCCTGGCCGACGCCGCCGACGGCGTAGCCGGCTACGGCGGTGTGCAGTTGCGTGCCGGCCTGGCCGAGGGCGTCCGGCAGGCCTACGGCGCGGTGGCCGACCCGGTCGAGGGCACGATCCTGACCGTGGCGCGCGCAGCCTCGGACGGGCTCCCCCGGGGTGAGGCGACGCTGGCCGAACTGCTGCGGGCCGCGGTCGCGTCGGCCGAGACGGCGCTCGGGCTCACCACCGAACAGCTGCCGACGCTGGCCCGGGCCGGAGTCGTCGACGCCGGTGGTCGCGGCCTGGTGCTGCTGCTCGACGCGCTCGAGTCGACGGTCACCGGCGGTCCGAGCCGGCTGCGCGACTTCGAGTCGGTGGCCCGACCGGCCGCTCGACGTCCGGGCCGGCGCGAGAGCGGCAGCGCCGAGTTCGAGTACGAGGTCCAGTACCTGCTCGAGGCCCCCGACGAGCGAGCCGGGGCGCTGCGCCGCGTGCTGGCCCGGATCGGGGACTCGGTCGTCGTGGCCGGGACGGGCGACGGGACCTGGAACGTCCACGCCCACGTGAACGACGTCGGCGCGGCCATCGAGGCCGGGGTGGCGGCCGGGGCGACGCGGCGGATCACCGTCGTCCGGTTCGCGGACGACGTGCCGCCGGATACCCGTTCGGGGGTCGCCGTCGTCGCGGTCTCGCCCGGCGAGGGCACCACGCACCTGTTCGCCGGCGAGGGGGTCACGGTCGTCGAGGGCAACTCCGGTCAGATGGTGACCACGGCGGCCGTCGTGGCCGCCGTCCGGGCGACGAGTGCGGCCGCCGTGGTGCTGCTGCCGAACGCCTCTCAGGTAACCGGCGTCGCCGAGGCGGCAGCGGACGTGGTGCGGGCCGACGGGGTGCGCGTCGCGGTCGTGCCCACGCGCTCGCCGGTCCAGGGCCTGGCCGCGGTCGCCGTCCACGACCGCACGCGACGCTTCGACGACGACGTGGTCGCGATGGCCGAGGCCGCCGCCGCGACCCGGTTCGCCGAGCTGACCGTGGCGAGCGAGGAGTCGCTGACCACCGTCGGGATCTGTCAGGCCGGGGACGTCCTCGGGCTGATCGACGGCGAGGTAGTCGAGATCGGGCGGGGCCTGGTCGCGGTGGCGTTCGCCGTCGTCGACCGCCTGCTCGGCGTGGGTGCGGAGATCATGACCGTCCTGGTCGGGACCGACGCGCCGGCCGGTGTGGGTGAGCTCATCGCCCGGCACGTCCGCGACCGCGCCCCGCTCACCGACGTGAGCGTCTACTCCGGCGGCCAGCCCAAGTACCCGTTGATCATCGGCGTCGAATGATCGACTTCGGCACCCCGCTGTCCGGGATCGTCGGCGGCCGCACGGCCAAACCGCTGGAGAAGGCGTTCGGCATCCGCACGGTCGGGGACCTGATGCGGCATTACCCGCGCCGCCTGGCCGAACGGGGTGAGCTGACCGACCTGGCCACCCTGCGCGTGGACGACGAGGTGACCGTCCTGGCCGAGGTCCGCAGCTGCGTGCGCAAGGGATACGGCAAGAGCGTGCGGCTGGAGGCGGTCGTCAGCGATCGTCGGGGCACGCTGCAGCTGGTGTTCTTCGGCCCGCGCAGCATGTGGCGCGAGAAGGAGCTGCAGCCCGGGGTCCAGGGCCTGTTCTCGGGCAAGGTCGGCGAGTTCAACCACAAGCGTCAACTGACCCACCCCGACTACGTGATCCTGCACTCGCAGGTGATGGCCGAGCAGGAGGCCGACCTGTACGCCAACCGGCTGATCCCGGTCTACCCGGCGTCGAAGGACATCCGGTCCTGGACGATCGCGAACACCGTCGCCCTGGTGCTGGACTCGCTCGATCCGGTCCTCGACCCGCTCCCGGTCGAGGTCCGCGCCCGGCACAAGCTGATAGACCTGAACTCGGCGATCCGCGCGATGCACGCGCCGGAGGACTGGGCGCAGTGGAAGGCAGCCGAGCACCGGCTCAAGTGGGACGAGGCGCTACTCGTCCAGCTCGTCCTGGCGCAGCGCCGGGCGGCCGCGTCGGCCAACCCGGCGACGCCCCGCCCGCCGCGCGCGGGTGGGGTGCTGGACGCGTTCGATGCGCGACTGCCGTTCACCCTGACGGCCGGCCAGCGCGAAGTGGGTGAGGTGCTCACCGACGAGATCTCCCAGCCGCATCCGATGCACCGGCTGCTGCAGGGCGAGGTCGGCTCGGGCAAGACGGTGGTCGCGCTGCGGGCCATGCTGCAGGTCGTCGACGCGGGCGGTCAGGCGGCACTGCTGGCCCCGACCGAGGTCCTGGCCGCGCAGCACGCGCGCACGATCGAGACCCTGCTCGGCCCGCTGGCCCAGGGCGGACAGCTCGGCGGCGCCGACGCCGCCACCCGGGTCGCCCTGCTGACCGGCTCGCTCCCGGCCTCGGCCCGCAAGGCCGCGTTGCTCGAGGCCGCCGGCGGGGGAGCGGGCATCGTCGTCGGTACTCACGCTCTCATCCAGGAACACGTCCAGTTCGCCGAACTCGGCCTCGTGGTCGTCGACGAGCAGCACCGGTTCGGCGTCGAGCAGCGCGATGCCCTGCGGGGCAAGGCGACCGTGCCGCCGCACGTGCTGGTCATGACCGCCACGCCGATCCCGCGGACGGTCGCGATGACCGTCTTCGGTGACCTCGAGACGTCCACCCTCACCGAGCTGCCGGCCGGCCGATCGCCGATCACCACGTCGGTCGTCCCGGCCGCCGAGAGGCCGGCCTGGCTCGAGCGGGCCTGGCAGCGGATCCGCGAGGAGGTTGCCGCAGGGCGGCAGGCGTACGTCGTCTGCCCGCGCATCGGCGCGGAGCTCAACGAGACCGAGGCCGAACTCGACGCGGACCTCGGCGCCCTGCCGATCCCCGACGAGCTGGTCTCCAAGCGCCCGGCGCTCGCGGTCATCGACATCCTGGGGCTGCTGACCGACGGGCCCCTGCACGGACTTCGCATCGCCTCCCTGCACGGGCGGATGATGCCGGAGGAGAAGGACCGCACGATGTCCGAGTTCACCGACGGACGGATCGACGTGCTGGTCGCGACAACCGTGGTCGAGGTGGGCGTCGACGTGGCCAACGCCACCGTGATGGTGGTCCTGGACGCCGAGCGGTTCGGCGTCTCGCAGCTGCACCAGCTGCGGGGGCGGATCGGCCGGGGCAGCGCCCCGGGCGTCTGCCTGCTGGTCACCGACGCCCCGGCCGGATCGCCGTCGCGCGAGCGGCTGGACGCGGTCGCCGCCACCACCGACGGGTTCGAGCTGGCCCGGCTGGACGTCGAGCAGCGCAGTGAGGGTGACGTCCTGGGTGCGGCGCAGAGCGGGCGCCGCTCGCACTTCAAGCTGCTGCGGCTGCTACGCGACGAGGACCTGATCGTGGCCGCGCGGGCCGAGGCGAGCGACCTGATCGCGCGGGACCCGGAGCTGTCCGAACATCCGCTGCTCGCGGCCGAACTGGCCGTCCAGGCGGCCGACGAGCGCGCCGACTACCTCGACAAGACATGACTCGCATCGTCGCCGGCGCCGCCAAGGGTCGCCGGCTGCTGGTCCCCCCGGCCGGCACCCGACCCACCGCCGACCGCGCCCGCGAGGCGATGTTCAACTCGCTGCAGGCACTGCTGGACCTGGACGGGGCCCGGGTGCTCGACCTGTTCGCGGGCACCGGCGCGGTCGGCCTCGAGGCCCTGTCGCGGGGCGCGGCCGCGGTCACCTTCGTCGAGTCCGACCGCGCCGCCTGCGAGATCCTGCACCGC
>JBDTGE010000037.1:0-8522 GCA_039937575.1 Jatrophihabitantaceae bacterium | reverse complement strand
TCGAACTCGCCGTCGTCGACGATCGAACCTGCCCAGGGCAGCACGTTGAACGCGATCGGACGCACGAACTTGACCGACTCCGGGAACGCGACCGCGGACCCGTCGTGCGTCAGCTCCGCGGCGCGGTCGACGACCTGCCGCACCTGCTTGTCCAGCTCGTCCACACCTGCCAGCCCAGCGCCGGAGACCGCCTGGTAGGTCGACACAATGAGCCGCCGCAGTCCGGCCTCGCGATGCAGCGGCGCCAGCACCGGCATCGCGGCCATGGTCGTGCAGTTCGGGTTCGCGATGATCCCCTTACGCGCATTGGCGATCTCGGCACCGTTTACTTCGGCGACGACAAGCGGGACGTCGGGGTCCATCCGCCACGCGGACGAGTTGTCGATCACGGTCACGCCCGCCGCCGCGAACACCGGTGCCAGCTCGCGCGAGGTCCCACCACCGGCGGAGAAGATCGCGATGTCCAGCCCGGACGGGTCGGCGACGGCCGCGTCCTCGACCCGCACGTCCACGCCCTCCCACGGCAGTGTCGAGCCGGCCGAGCGCGCCGAGGCGAAGAACCGGATGTCGGCGACCGGGAACGACCGCTCGGACAGCAGCCGTCGCACGACCGCTCCCACCTGCCCGGTGGCCCCGACCACTCCGATGCGAGTCATCGTCCGGTACCTCCGTAGACGACGGCCGGGTCATCGTCCGGCGACGCACCGAGCTCGAACGCGTCGTGCACCGCGCGTACCGCGGTGTCCAGGTCGGTGTCGCGGCAGACGACCGAGATGCGGATCTCCGACGTCGAGATCATCTCCACGTTGATCCCCGCCGCGGCCAGGGCGGCGAAGAACTTGGCCGAGACGCCCGGATGTGAGCGCATGCCCGCGCCGACGAGCGAGAGCTTGCCGATGTGGTCGTCGTAGAGCAGCTGCTCGAAGCCGACCGACGCCTGCACCTTGCGCAGTGCGGCCATGGCGACGGCGCCGTCGGTCGACGGAAGGGTGAAGGAGACGTCGGTGCGCCCGGTGCCGCCCGTCGAGATGTTCTGCACGATCATGTCCAGGTTGATCTCGGCCGTGGCCAGCTCCTGGAAGATCGCCGCCGCCTCGCCCGGCTTGTCCGGAACGCCGACCACGGTGATCTTCACTTCGCTGCGATCGTGGGCAACTCCGCTGATGATTGCGTCTTCCACGGCTAGATCCTCCATATGGCCGGCGACGATGGTGCCCGGTTTGTGCGAGAACGAGGAACGCACGTGGATCGGCACGCCGTAGCGGCGGCCGTACTCGACACTGCGCAGGTGCAGGATCTTCGCACCGCTGGCCGCGAGCTCGAGCATCTCCTCGTAGGTGACGGTGGCGAGCCGATTGGCGTTCGGGACGATGCGCGGATCGGCGGTGTAGACGCCGTCGACGTCGGTGTAGATCTCGCAGACGTCCGCGTTCAGGGCGGCCGCGAGCGCGACGGCCGTGGTGTCCGAGCCACCACGACCGAGCGTGGTGATGTCCTTGGTGTCGGGGCTGACACCCTGGAACCCGGCGACGATGGCGACGTTGCCGGCCTTGAGTGAGTTCTCGACCCGCCCGGGCGTGATGTTGACGATGCGGGCCTTGCCGTGGACGGCCGTCGTGAGCACGCCGGCCTGCGACCCGGTGAACGACTCGGCCTTGTCCCCGAGGGAGTTGATCGCCATGGCCAGCAGCGCCATCGAGATGCGCTCGCCGGCCGTCAGCAGCATGTCGTACTCACGTCCGTACGGCACGGGGACGATCTGCTCGGCCAGTTCGATCAGGTCGTCGGTCGTGTCCCCCATCGCCGACACGACCACGACGACGTCGTTGCCCTCGCGCTTGGTGGCGACGATCCGCTCGGCGACGCGCTTGATGCGCTCGGCATCGGCAACCGACGAGCCGCCGAACTTCTGCACGACGAGCCCCACGGAACTCCCCTATCGACTCTGGTCAGGCGGAGGTTTCAGGATACCGGCCGCCCGCCGGACGATTTCCGCGTGGGACGCGACGACCGCCGCGGAACCGTCACGCTGACGCCGAGAAAGCGCCCTCCAGCAGGTCCAGACCCTCGTTGAGCAGGTCGTCGCCGATGACCAGTGGGGGCAGGAACCGCAGCACGTTGCCGAACGTGCCGGCCGTGAGCGTGATCAGCCCCTGCTGGTGACAGGCGGTCGCGATGGCCCCGGTGAGGGCCGGGTTGGGGTCCTTCGAGCCGGGCTGGACGAGCTCGACCGCGAGCATCGCGCCGCGACCCCGGACGTCGCCGATCACGTCGTACTTCGCGGCCAGGGCGTCCAGCCGCGGACGCATCACCGACTCGATCCGTTTCGCGGCACCGCACAGGTCCTCGGCCCGCATCGTCTCGATCGCGCCCAGCGCGGCCGCACACGCGACCTGGTTGCCGCCGTACGTGCCGCCCAGTCCGCCGGCGTGGACCGCGTCCATCATCTGTGCGCGACCGGTCACGCCGGCCAGCGGCAGGCCCCCGGCGATGCCCTTGGCCGTGGTGATCAGGTCGGGCACCACGCCCTCGAACTCGCAGGCGAACCAGTCCCCGGTACGGCAGAAGCCGGACTGGATCTCGTCGGCGATGAACACGATCCCGTGCTCGGCGCACCAGTCAGCGACCCGGGCCAGGAACCCCGGCGCCGGGACGATGAACCCGCCCTCGCCCTGGATCGGCTCGATGATCACCGCGGCCGTGTTCGTCTCGCCCACCTGTGTGTGCACCAACGAGGTGAACTCCGCGAACGCCTCGTCAGCACACCGTTCGGCACCGGTCGGCCAGCGGTACGGGTAGGCCATCGGCACCCGGTAGATCTCGCCCGCGAACGGTCCGAACCCGGACTTGTACGGCATCGACTTCGCGGTCAACGCCATCGTCAGGTTGGTCCGCCCGTGATAGGCATGATCGAAGGCCACCACGGCCGGCCGCCCGGTGTGGTGCCGCGCGATCTTCACCGCGTTCTCCACCGCCTCGGCCCCGGAGTTGAACAGCGCCGACCGCTTCTCGTGCGTTCCCGGCGTCAGCTCGTTCAGCTTCTCGGCCACCGCCACGTACTCCTCGTACGGCGTGATCATGAAGCAGGTGTGGGTGAAGTCCGCGACCTGCGCCTGCACCGCCTCGACGACGCGCGGCGCCGCGTTGCCCACCGACACCACCGCGATACCCGACCCGAAGTCGATCAGCTGGTTCCCGTCGACGTCCACCACGATCCCGCCGCCGGCCCGCTCGACGTACACCGGCAACGTCGTCCCCACACCCGTGGCCACCGCCGCCGTCTTACGGGCCTGCAGCTGCACCGACCGCGGCCCGGGAATCGACGTCTTCACCAATCGATGCTGGTCCACCATCACGAACCCTCTTCCACAGAACTCAAGCGGTGTCGATCACCGCTATGGCGTCGCCTTCGCCGATCGAATCGCCAACGCTCACCACGAGTTCGGCGACCACGCCGGCCACTTCGGCGTGCACCGGGATCTCCATCTTCATCGACTCCAGGATGACCAGCGTGTCCGTCGGTCCGACCCGATCGCCCACCGCCACCACGACCTGCCCGACGCTGGCAACGAGTTCGGCGACAACCGTGTGGGTCATGCGGTCAGCGTATGGCTCAGAAGTCGATGTTGTGCATGACGTGCTTGATCCGGGTGTAGTCCTCCAGTCCGTACACCGAGAGATCCTTGCCGTACCCGGAGTGCTTGAACCCGCCGTGCGGCATCTCGGCCACGATCGGGATGTGCGCGTTGACCCAGACGCAGCCGAAGTCCAGCCGCCGCGAGACCCGCATCGCGCGGCCGTGGTCCTTGGTCCACACCGACGACGCGAGGCCGTACTCGATGTCGTTGGCCCAGCGCACCGCCTCGTCCTCGTCGGTGAACTTCTGCACGGTGATGACCGGGCCGAAGATCTCGTTCTGCACCGCGTCGTCGTCCTGCAGCATCCCGGACAGGACGGTCGGCTGCCAGAAGTAGCCTCGATCGCCCTGCCGCGCACCGCCGGCCAGCAGCTGCGCGTGGTCGGGCAGCCGCTGGAAGAACCCGCCGACCCGCTCGAGCTGGTTGGCGTTGTTCAGCGGGCCGTAGAGGACGTCCGCGTCGTCGGGCATGCCGGTCTTGGTGTTCTTGGCCTGCTCGGCGAGCGCCGCTGCGAACTCGTCGGCGATCCCGGAGCCGACGAGCACGCGGGTGGCCGCGGTGCAGTCCTGGCCGGCGTTGAAGTAGCCGGCGATCGCGATGTTCTCCGCGGCGTTCTCGATATCGGCGTCGTCGAAGACGATCACCGGTGCCTTGCCGCCGAGCTCGAGGTGGGTGCGCTTGAGGTCCTTGGCCGCAGCTGACGCGACCTCGTACCCGGCCCGCGTCGACCCGGTGATCGAGACCATCGACGGCGTCTTGTGCGAAACGATCGCCCGGCCGGTGTCGCGGTCACCGCAGACGACGTTGAACACGCCGGGCGGGAAGAACTCGGCGGCGATCTCGGCCATCAGCGTCGACGACACCGGCGTCGTGTCCGACGGTTTGAGCACGACGCAGTTGCCCGCGGCCAGCGCCGGCGCGAACTTCCAGATCGCCATCATCATCGGGTAGTTCCACGGCGCCACCTGCCCGACGACGCCGACCGGCTCCCGCCGGATGTAGGACGTGTGGCCGGCCAGGTACTCGCCCGCGCTGCGACCCTCGAGCATCCGGGCGGCGCCGGCGAAGAAGCGGATCTGATCCAGCGCCGGCGGGATCTCCTCGGTCCGCGTCATCTCGATCGGCTTGCCGGTGTTCTGGCACTCGGCCGCGATGACCTCCTCGGCCCGGGACTCCATGGCGTCGGCGAACTTCAGCAGCGCGCGCTGCCGCTCGGACGGCGTGCTGTCGCGCCAGGACTCGAACGCCGCCGAAGCCGCGCCGTAGGCCGCGTCGACGTCGGCCTCGCCGGACACCGGGGTGGAGCCGAACACCTCGCCGGTACTCGGATCGATCAGGTCGGTCCGGCGCCCGTCGGCCGCGTCGACCGACTTGCCGTTGATGAAGTTCTGCACCACGCGAGCCATTACCAACCTCAATGCTGTTGTTGACGACGGATTCAGCACCGTTCTACCTGTTCCACAACGAAAAGGGAAGGCTCCGGTTCATACGGGTGCGCTGTCGGCCGGTCGCACGTTATGCTGCTCGGACCATGACGCGCGCGCTGCTTCTTCGCAGCCGCGACGAGGTCCGGTAACACCTACCGGTCGGCCCCTCGTCGCGGGCCGCTCTGCTGTGCCGACCACTCCATCCAATCCAGGAGCAGCGCAGTCATGAGCATTTCCTTCACCCAGCAACCCTCCGGCATGCCCTGCCACCGTTACCGGCGTTTTCCCGCCGTCGAGCTGCCCGACCGCACCTGGCCGGACCAGCAGATCGAGGCCGCCCCGCGCTGGCTGTCGACCGACCTGCGCGACGGTAACCAGGCCCTGATCGACCCGATGAACGCCGCGCGCAAGAACGCGATGTTCGACCTCCTGGTCAGGATGGGTTACAAGGAGATCGAGGTCGGCTTCCCGGCCGCGAGCCAGACCGACTTCGACTTCATCCGCAGCCTGATCGAGGGCGAGAAGATCCCCGACGACGTCCGGATCTCGGTGCTGACCCAGGCCCGCGAGGAGCTGATCGAGCGCACCGTCCAGTCGCTACAGGGCGCGCGGCAGGCCACCGTCCACATGTACAACGCCGCCGCGCCGGTGTTCCGCAAGGTCGTCTTCGGCTTTCCGGGCGATGGGCGGGCCGAGTGCCGCGCCGTCGCGGTCGACGGCGCGCGCGCGATCATGAAGTTCGCCGAGATCTACGTACCCGACACCGACTTCGGATTCGAGTACTCCCCCGAGATCTTCATGGACACCGAACTCGACTTCAGCCTGGAGATCTGCGAGGCGGTGATGGACGCCTGGCAGCCCGGACCGGACCGCGAGATCGTCCTTAACCTGCCGTGCACCGTCGAGCGCTCGACGCCGAACATCTACGCCGACCAGATCGAGTGGATGTCGCGCAACCTGACCCGTCGCGAGTTCATCGCGCTGTCCGTCCACACCCACAACGACCGCGGTACGTCGACCGCCGACTCCGAGCTGGCGATCCTGGCCGGGGCGCAGCGCATCGAGGGCTGCCTGTTCGGCAACGGCGAGCGCAGCGGCAACGTCGACCTGGTGACCTTGGGCCTGAACCTGTACAGCCAGGGCATCGACCCGATGATCGACTTCAGCGACATCGACGAGATCCGGCGCACCGCCGAGTACTGCAACCGCATCGACGTGCACGAGCGGCACCCGTACGCGGGCGACCTGGTCTACACATCCTTCAGCGGCTCGCACCAGGACGCGATCAAGAAGGGCTTCGACGACCTGGAAGTCGCAGCCCGGGCGGCGGGCGTACCGGTCGGCGAGATGCCTTGGTACATCCCGTACCTGCCGGTCGACCCCAAGGACGTCGGCCGCTCGTACGAGGCGGTCATCCGGGTCAACTCGCAGTCCGGCAAGGGCGGCGTCGCCTACATCATGAAGACCGACCACCACCTGGACCTGCCGCGCCGGCTGCAGATCGAGTTCAGCCACGTCATCCAGCAGCACACCGACGGCGAGGGTGGCGAGGTCGACGCCGCGATGATGTACGACATCTTCGCCGACGAGTACCTGGCCACCGGCCGGTTCGAGTTGATCAAGTTCAGCTCGAGCACCGACGACAGCATCGAGCGCGTGTCGGCCGTCGTGCGGGCCGCCGGCGTCGAGCACACCCTGGCCGGCGTCGGCAACGGCCCGATCGCCGCGTTCTGCGATGCGCTGTCCTCGGTCGACCTGGGCTACGGCGGCGTGAACGTCCGCGTCCTGGACTACGCCGAGCACGCACTCACCGCCGGCCGCGACGCCGAGGCGGCCGCCTACCTGGAGATCGAGATAGGCGATCGAGTGCTGTGGGGCGTCGGCGTTAGCGAGTCCATCACGCAGGCGTCGCTGCGAGGTGTGATCAGCGCACTCAACCGAGCCACGCGCATCCCGGCCCCGCGGCCCTGATCGGCGCTCGGCTGGGCCGGGATCATTCGGGTGCGGTCGGCGACTGGATGTCGTGCCACAGCATGCCGTTTACGTCCACGTGCACCGCAAGCGAGCCGGCGGCCGCTCGCACCGGAGCCGGTGCCCGCCATCGGCGGCGCCGCACCTGACCGGTAACGATCAGCGTGAGCAGGGCGAGCAGGCCGAGGATCGCGACTCCGATCCCGGCCACGACGCTGGGCCCGAGCAGGCGCGGCACGCCATCGATGCCGAACGAGCCGGTCGCCTTCACCGACGAGGCGGCCGGGGGCGGCGCGGTGGGCGTGGGCGCGTCGGCAAAGACGCGGGTTCGGGCGGCGAACGGCGCAGCCGCTGCGGCGATCGGGTTGGCCGCGTCGGCCGGCACGCCGGCGGTGACGGCCGTGTACGCGTCGAGCGTCCCGTAGCCGTACGCCGGTGTCGCCTTGGCCGTTCGGTTGGCGAGGGTGGCCAGTACCCGGGCCACGACCTGCGAGCCGGTGAGGTTTGGGTACTTCGACCACACCAGGGCCATGACGGCCGAGGCGATCGCCGTCGCCTGACTCGTGCCGTCGCCGGAGTAGGCCTCGCCCGGGATCCGGCTTAGGGACGCGATGTTCACGCCCGGGGCGTCCAGCGTCAGGTACGGGTGACGCGAGGAGAACCCGGCGACGACGCCGGACTGGTCGACCGCGCCGACCGCGACGACGCCGAGGCAGACCGCCGGTTCCTCGACCGCGTTGTCGCTGTAGCCACGGTTCCCGCCCGAAGCCAGCAGGATGGCACCCTTGCTCATCGCGTGGAAGATCGCGGCCTGCTCGTCACTCGGGCACGAGGTGGAGTCGGTGGAAGCAGTGCGCGTGCCGCCGAGCGACATGCTGATCACCTTGGCGCCGTGGTCGGCCGCCCAGGTGATCGCCGCCGCGAGGTGATCGTCCGCTCCGGCGTCGGTGGTCCCGGAGAGCGGGACCGCGATCGGAAGGACCTGGGCGCCCGGGGCCAGCCCGGTGATGCCCAGGGTGCTCGGGCGGCTGACCATCAGCGAGGCCATCGCGGTTCCGTGGCCGAACTGCTTGATCTCCCGGTCGACCCGGCCATCACCGCCCTCCGGTCCGAAGTCCTTGCCGGGCAGTATCCGACCCTGGAGCCCGGCCAGGTTCGCGTTCACGCCGGTGTCGATCTCGGCGATGACGATGCCCTGGCCGCGCGCGCCCTGGTTCCACAGCTGGCCGACGTGCCAGGTGTCGAACCAGTACTCAGGAGCGTCCGCGGGACCCGGTGCGCCCGACGCCGGAAGCGCGGGGAGCAGGATCGCGACCGCGAGGCCGGCGGCGACGGCGATCAAGCTCCGGCGCCTCACTGGTCCGCCTCCCACTGCGGGTCGATCGAGGTCACGTACGTGGTCGAGGCGAGCGGGATCTGCACCGTGCCCCGGTGCGCGGAGGCGATGTTGTCGAAGTCGAGCGCGCGGTAGGAGCCGAGGAAGGGG
>JBDTGE010000036.1:0-5883 GCA_039937575.1 Jatrophihabitantaceae bacterium | reverse complement strand
CACCCTCGTCAACTGGGGCCAGGTGTTGTACGAGAGCGGTCAGGCGGACGAAGCACTGACGCGGCTGCGCACAGCGCATAGCAAACTCGTCGCCCAGCTCGGCGCAAAGAATCCGCAGAGCCAGATTGCCGCATTCTGGCTTTGTGCAACCGAACTGGAGCTTGGCCACTTTGACGAAGCTGCGGGCTTTCTCCAATCACTTGATGCGCCAGCGCTGGAGACCGCAGGCGCGGACGGACTCTGGGCATTCCGGCTTGATGCCTTGCGCGGCCAGTTGCTCGCGCGGCGCGGAAATACGAGCGCTGCCGCGCCACTGTTGCGTTCGGCGATGACCGGCCTGGAGCAGGGTGCGGGGTCGGCGGCCTGCTCGGTGCCCTGGCCGCGACGCGGCTGGGCGCCCGCTTCGGGGCCGGGCGGGTGGTCATCGCCTCGCACCTCGGTACCGCACTGGCCACCGCCGTGTTCGCCGCCAGCTCCGCCCACTGGACCGGCTGGCTGGTGTTCGGCGCCGGCGAAGTGGTGCTCGGCCTGTCGATGGGCGCATCGAACGCGAACGAGATGGGCTACCGGCAGGCGATCACGCCCGACCGCCTGCAGGGTCGCACGAACGCGACGATGCGCTCGATCAACCGCGCGATGATCGTGCTCGGTGCACCGCTCGGCGGCCTGCTGGGCGACGTCATCGGGTTCCGCGCGGTGCTCTGGATCGCGGCCGGCGGATTCGTGGTCGTCGCCGTCGGGCTCGCGCTCACGCCGTTCCGTCACGCTCGACTGGACTGCGCGCCGGCTGCTGGAACAGGCGGAGCAGCAGGTACAGCGACGGCACCAGCAGGGCCAGACCGATCAACGACGTGAGCACGACGCCCCCGCCCCAGACGAGCCCGGTGACGGCGAGCGCCGCGGCGATCCGGGCCAGGGTGAAACGGCGTACGGCGACCAGGACGAGCGTGGCGACGCCGCCCACGATCGACAGCAGCACCAGGGCCAGCGCCCGACCGGTGAGACCGTCGAACAGCCGTGGCGCATCGACGTGGGTGACCACCAGCGTCGCGATCGCGAGCGCGCCGGCGACGACCCCGCTACCGAGGGCACGCAGCCGGAACCAGTCGGCCAACGCCGCGTCACCCTCGCGGGCGGCGTCCCGGCAGAGGTAGGCGGCGGCCAGGAACGAGCACGCCGCCACGGCGAGCAGCCCGGCCATCACCGCTATCGGTGAGGTCCAGCTGCCGATGGTGTCGCCCTTCGCCAGCCCGGGCGGTACCCGGTCACCCGCCATCGCCCGGTCGAGGGCCCGGACGATGATGGACCGATGGGTGGCACCGGGCTCCGCTGGACGCAGGCGGTGACGCGGCTGGGCGGCCGGGACGACATCGCGTCCGCCAGCGCGGCCGAGCTCGAACAGCGCTACGCCGAACCACACCGCAGCTACCACACACTCGCGCACGTCGAAGCGGTGCTGCGCGATGCCGCGTGGTTGGAGGATCGGCTCGGGCTCGACGCCGACGAGCGGGCCCTGGTCGACATCGCGGCGTGCGCCCACGACGTGGTCTACGCCGGGCGGTCGGGCGAGGACGAACGCGCGAGCGCCAGCTGGGCCCGGCGCCGGCTGGCCGAGTGCGGGGTGGCGGAGCAGCACGTCGAGACCGTGGCCCGTCTCGTCCTGGCCACGATCGACCACCGCGCCACGGACGGCGATCACCCGGCGGCCGTGCTGCTCGACGCCGACCTGGCCGTCCTGGGCTCATCAGCCGGCGACTACGCGCGGTACGTCCTCGCGGTCCGGCGCGAGTACGCCGCGGTGCCCGCGGATCAGTGGCGCATCGGACGGGCGGCCGTTCTCACCGGGCTGCTCGCGCACCCGCAGCTGTTCCACTCGGCGCCCGCCCGGTCCCGCTGGGCGGACGCGGCGCGGCGCAACCTCACCGCCGAGCTGGCCGCACTGACCGGCTGACGCCCGCTCCGCTGCCGGTCAGCTGACGGTGAGCGTGCAGGTGGGCGACGTGGTGATCGTCTGCAGCACAACGCAGTACCGCTCGGTCAGCTTGGCCAGCGTCGCGACCTGGTCGGCGTCGGCGTCGGTGTCCAGGTCGAAGTGGACGCCGATCCTGGTGAAGCCGACCGGTGCCGTCTTGTCCACGGCCAGCGTGCCGCGGAAGTCCAGGTCACCCTCGGCCTGCACCGTGCCACTCCGGACGTCCACGCCGATCGAGGACGCGACCGCCTGCAGCGTCACTCCGGCGCACGCGACCAGCGCCTCCAGCAGCATGTCGCCCGAGCACAACAAGGTCCCGTCACCGCCGGTCGCCGGGTGCAGCCCGGCCTCGGCCAGCACGCGGCCGGTGTCGACCGAACACGAGACGCCGTCACCTAGCCGACCGGTGGCCCGCAACGTCACCCGCGCCGCGTCCGGCTCCTCGCGGTACCGCTGCTTCAACGGACCCTGGATCGCGCTCAACGCCGACTCGGCCATCAGGCCACATTAGCCCGCGTCGCGAGGGTGGCCGATGACCACGCTCGCCCCGCGGTCGTCGTCGGCGACGACGCGGGCGACCAGCCCGGCCCGCGCGAACGCCTCGGCCGCAGCGTCCGCCTGACGCTCACTCGTCTCGATCAGCAGGTGCCCGCCGGGTGCGAGCCAGTGCGGCGCAGCGGACGCCACTCGCCGCAGCACGTCGAGCCCGTCCGCCCCACCGTCGAGCGTGACGCGCGGCTCGTGCAGCCGGGCCTCCGCCGGCAGCAGGGCGATCTCCCCGGTCGGGACGTACGGCACGTTCGCCACCAGCACGTCGACGCGGCCGCGCAGGCTCGCGGGCATGGGCGCGAACAGGTCACCGGCGTAGACGTGGCCGCCTACCGGGTCGAGGTTGCGACGGGCGCAGCGGACCGCGGCCGTTTCGAGGTCGGCCGCGTGCAGCTCGACCCGGGGCAATCTCGACGAGAGCGCCAGGCCGAGCGCCCCGGCGCCGCAGCACAGATCGAGCACGACGACGTCCGGTCGACCGCCCGCGAGCGCGACCGCCTGCTCGACCAGGAACTCGGTGCGGCGCCGGGGCACGAAGACGCCGACGTCGACTGCGACCCGCAGGCCGCAGAACTCGGCCCACCCGACGACGTGCTCCAGCGGCCGGCCGGCGACCCGCTGCCCGATCATCGTGGCCAGCTCGCCGGGCGTGCGGGCCGCGCCGACCAGCAGCGCCGCCTCGTCCTCGGCGAACACGCAGCCCGCCGCCCGCAGCGTCGCGACGATCAGGGGCAGGTCGGGGACAGGTGAGGCAGCCATGGAGCGGTCACGCTACCCGGGCCTACCCCACTCGTCGGCGGGGCAGGCGAGTGGAGAGTGCGCACTGGTGACTACCGCATTGTCTACGAGATCACGGACGGCGAACTCCTTGTGTTGGTGCTCCGCGGCTGAGGGAGACGGCAGCTTCCACGGCAGAATGCCGAGCATGACCTCAGGCCGCGTGCAGCGCTTCTCCTATCCCTCGACCGATGACCAGCCGATCGCCGCCTACCGCTGGGATCCGGCCGGCGCGGCGCGCGGGATCGTCCAGCTCACGCACGGCATGGGCGAGCACGTGCTGCGTTACGCCCACCTGGCCGAGACGTTGACCGGTGCCGGCTTCGTCGTGGTCGGCCAGGACCACCGCGGTCACGGGGCCAGCGCGGCGTCGGCCGATGAGCTCGGCCAGATCGGCGCCGAGGGTTGGGACGAACTGGTCCGCGACATCGGCCGGCTGTCCGAGCGCGCTCGCCGCGAGCTACCCACGCTGCCCCTCGTCCTGCTGGCCCACAGCATGGGCTCCTTCGCGGCCCAGCAGTTCGTCCTGGACCACAGTCACGAACTGGCCGGGGTCGTCCTCACCGGCACGGCCATGCTCGACCTGCTCGAGCCGGCGCTCGACCTGGACCACCCCCTGGACCTGTCGATGTTCAACGCCCCGTTCGCCCCGGCCCGGACCGAGTTCGACTGGCTGTCGCGGGACGAGGCTCAGGTCGACGCCTACCTCGCGGATCCGCTGTGCGGCTTCGGGCTCGACGGTGCCGGTGGCAAGCAGATGTTCGTGTCCGCGCGGCAGCTGGCCGATCCGGCCCGGCTGGCCCAGCTCCGCACCGACCTGCCGGTGTACATCGCGGTCGGCGACCAAGACCCGGTCAACGGGCAGCTGGCCCTGGTCCAGGCGTTGGTCGCCCGGCTGCGCGATACCGGACTCACCGACGTCTCGTTCACTGCGTACCCGGGCGCCCGGCACGAGGTCTTCAACGAGACCAACCGCGACGAGGTCGAGCGCGACCTGCTGACCTGGCTCGATCGCGTCGTTCCGACCTGACCCGCCCGAGTGATCGGCGCCGGCGATCAGGCCGCGGCGTACACGGCGGCGATCTGGGCCGCGGTGAGGGCGCTCGTGTACACCGCGGCGTCGTCGACCGACGCGGCGAGATAGTTGCTCGTCGGTGCCGATCCCGAGCTGGCCAGGGTGTCGTATCCGATGCGCCAGTATCCGGTGTAGTTCTGGGCCGTCGTCACGCTGGCTTTGCTGGCCACCAGATGGCCGTCCACGTACAGCTGCATGCCGGTGCTGGACAGGGTCGCGTCGGCCAGGTGCCAGGCCCCGTCGTTGTAGCTCTTCGGGCTGACGATGGTCTTGGCGGAGTTGGGGCGTACGCCGAAGACGACCTGGCCGTTGTTGGCCAGGTACAGCTGCCGGTCATCGTTGGTTGAAGTGCCGGTCTGCGAGTCGCCGAAGCCGATGAGCCGCCCGCCCGTCGTGCTCGTCGTCTTGAACCAGATCCCGATGCTGAACACCGTCGGGTTGGCGACCTGCGTGGGCGTCGAGATGACCGAACTGCTGCCGTCCAGCGTGACCGCAGCCGAGTTGTCCCGGGAACAGGAACCGGTGACCCGTCGGGTGAATCCGCCCTGATAGGTCCCGTTCCGACTGTTACCGGACGTGTCGGTCGCGGTCGTGCCGGACGTCTCGCCCAGCTGGTAGTACAGGTACGGGCTCGGGGCCAGGGACGCCGCCTTGCAGGTGAAGTAGGCCGCCGCCGCCCAGGAGTCCGTCGGGTTGCTCGTCGTCGCGGCGAAGCGGGTGGCCGCGCGCGCCGGAGCCGCGGCGGGCAGGCCGACCCCGATCAACCCGGCAGCGATCACGCACGCAGCGCCGGCCCGGACGAGCCGTGACGACGGTGTCCGGGCGACCGCCGTCGTGGCGGCCTCGGCGGCGATGGCGTCGAACTCATCGTCCGCGCGGTCATCGTCCGCGCGATAGGCGAGCGCGGCGACGCCGAGGACGGCCAGGGCGACGGCCAGCTCGACCAGCGCGGTGTAGTCGCCTTCGCTCAGCCAGAGTTTCGGCAGCCCGATGAAGGGAGCGCGCAGGGCGCCGACGCCGTGCACGGCACTGCGCGCGACCGGACTGGAGTCGTTCGCCGCGTTGGCGTCGCCGCGGAGTGTCAAGGTGCCGTCGGCGTTGAACACGGCAAGCCGGTGCAAGCGCTCGCGTCCCGCGTGGTCGGGATCGGCAACGAGCAGTACCTGACCGATCCGCAGCTGGCTGCTCGCGATCGGGCGGGAGACGACCACGTCGCCGGGGTGCAGGCGGGGCTCCATCGAGCCGGTCATCACCACGGTCGGGTGCCAGCCGAACAGGGCCGGTACGAGTGAGCACACGACCAGGCTCGCCAGCGTCGACAGCACGACTCGGGCGAGTGCGGTGAGCGCCAGCGCAGCCCAGCCGCCGCGCCAGCGGGCGGGGGGCGCGAGGCGAGCCACCGGGTCGGTCGGCGGAGCTGACAGTGCGGCGCTCATCGGCACTCACCTCCTCGCGTGGAGTCGATCCCGGTCAAGGATGGAACCGTCGAAGCCGGCACAGGCGTCCTGGG
>JBDTGE010000035.1:0-5132 GCA_039937575.1 Jatrophihabitantaceae bacterium | reverse complement strand
TCGTCGGCTGGAGCCTGGGCGGCATCTACGGCCGTGAACTGGCCCGCGACCACACCGACCAGGTGCGTCAGGTGATCACCCTGGGCAGCCCGTTCGCCCTCACCGACTCGCGGCAGAGCCGGGCCGACGGGGCGTTCCGTCGGCGCGCCCACGACCACGCGAGGGACGGTCGGGTGCCCACACGCGAGCAGGTGCGCCGACCGATCCCGGTGCCCTCGACGGCGGTCTACTCGCGGGCCGACGGCATCGTGGGCTGGCAGACGTGCGTCGAGCCGTCCGGTGCCGCGCACGAGAACGTCGCCGTGCGGTGCGGGCATCTCGGCTTCGGCGTCGATGCAGCGACGTACTGGGTGGTGGCCGACCGGTTGGCCCAGCCGGCCGGGACTTGGCGTCCGTTCGAGCCACCGGCCGCCCTCCGGCTGTGCTACCCGGGTGCGCGATGACCGCCCGGGCGGCGTCCGGCACGCACGCGGCACCGCGGACCTTCGCCGAGGCTTGGGGCGCGCGCGGCTGGATCACCGACCTGGACGGCCCGGTGCACTGGATCGAGTTCGGTGCGGCCACCGCGGGTCCGCCGATCGTCTTTGTCCACGGGCTCGGCGGGTCGCACCTGAACTGGGTCCGGGTCGGTTCGGCGCTGGCCGTCGACCGGCGTGCCGTCGCGCTGGACCTGCACGGCTTCGGGTTGACGCCGGGCACGCGGCGCACCGCGACCGTCGGCGCCAACGCCGAACTGCTCGACCGGTTCCTGCGCGAGGTCGTGGGCGAGCCCGCCGTGCTGGTCGGGAACTCGATGGGCGGGATGATCTCGATCCTGCAGACCCACGCCAACCCGTCGACCGTCGCCGGCGTCGTCCTCGTCGACCCCGCCCTGCCCCAGCCGCAGCAGCATCGCCAGCGTCCCGATCCCGCGGTGGCCAAGCGGTTCGCCGCGTACGCCGTGCCCGGCTTCGGCGAGCTGTACCTGAAGCGGACCTACGCGCGTGCTTCGTCCCGCGAGCTCGTGCAGGACGTCGTCGAACTGTGCTTCGCCGATCCGTCCCGGGCCGACCGGGCCGTCGTCGACGCCGGGGTCGCGCTCGCCGAAGCGCGGCGCTCGATGTCGGGCAAGGAGGTGTCGATGCTCGCGTCGGCCCGCTCGCTGATGGCCACGTCGATCCGGCGCAAGCGCTACCAGGCGATGATGGCGGGGATCCTCGTCCCGGTGCTGCTGATCAACGGCGAGGCCGACCGCCTCGTCCCGATCGCCTCGGCCCGCGAGGCGGCGGCGCTGAACCCCGGGTGGGACACCGTGTTCCTGCCCGGTGTCGGGCACACGCCGCAGCTCGAGATCCCCGATTTGGTCATCGACTCCGTCGCCGGCTGGCTCGCGCGGAACCCGACACTCACCACTGGCTGAGGAGCGCTCATGCATCAACTCACCGGACTGGACGCCTCCTTCCTCGCGCTCGAGACGCCCAACTCGACCGGGCACGTCGGGGGCGTCTGCGTGCTGGACCCGACCGACGCACCGGAGCCGCTCGACCTCGCCCGCCTCACCGACGTGCTCGCCCAGCGCCTACCGCTCGTGCCGGTGCTTCGGCGCCGGCTGCTGGAGGTCCCGCTCGGGCTGGACCAGCCGTACTGGGTGGACGACGAGGACTTCGACATCGAGTACCACATCCGTGAGATCGCGCTGCCGCGCCCGGGTTCGCAGGCGCAGCTGGCCGAGCAGGTCGGGCGACTGCACGCCCGCCCGCTGGATCGCCGGCGCCCGCTGTGGGAGATGTACCTGATCACCGGGCTGGCCAAGGGTCGCGTCGCCGCGTACACCAAGGTGCACCACTCCGCGATCGACGGCGCCTCCGGGGCCGAGCTGCTGACCGTGCTGCTCGATCTGGCCCCGCAGGGACGCGACCTGCCGCCGGCCGAGCCGTTCCGGCCGGTCAAGGCGCCCAGTCGCGCGTCGGTCGGCCTGCGGACCGGGCTGCACTTCGCCAAGCGCCCGGTGCAGACGGCGAAGCTGGCCGTCGACCTGGTGAAGGCGCTGCCGACGCTCGGCCCCGCGGTCACCCCGCTGGTCGGCGGCCTGTTGGGACTGGGCAGCCGCGGTGGCGACGGCGGCGTCATCGCGACCCGCACCGGGCGCGCGCCGGCGACACCGTTCAACAAGGCGATCACCCCGCACCGCCGGGTCGCGTTCCGCAGCGTGGAGCTGGCTCAGGTGAAGGCGGTCAAGAACACGTTCGGCGTCTCGGTGAACGACGTCGTCATGGCGATGTGCGCGGGTGCGCTGCGGCGCTGGCTGATCGAGCACAACGCACTGCCGGCCACCGCGTTGGTCGCGATGATCCCGGTCTCCGTGCGGGACGAGTCGAGCAAGGGCGCTCTCGGCAACAAGGTGTCGGCCATGCTGGCCACGCTGCCGACCCACCTCGATGATCCCGAGCAGCGGCTGGCCGTCACCCACGAGGCGACGAAGATTGCGAAGTCGCAGCAGGCCGCCATCCCGCAGGGACTGGTCGAGGACATCAGCGACTTCGCCCCACCGGCGCTGACCGCTCGCGCGGCTCGCGTGGTCTTCGCGTCCGGGTTGCTGCATCGGCTGCCGCCGTTCAACGTCTGCATCTCCAACGTCCCCGGGCCGAACGTGCCGGTGTACCTCGCGGGGGCCCAGCTGCTGGCCAACTACCCGGTCTCGGTGCTGACCGACGGGCAGGGGCTCAACATCACCCTGGTCGGCTACCTCGGCCAGCTGCACTTCGGGCTGGTCGCGTGCCGTGAGCTCGTGCCGGACATCGACGCGATGGCCGGCTACCTGGTCGACGAACTCGCGTTGCTGGGCCAAGCGGCCGCCGCCGCCTCGGCCGAGGCGCACCCGGAGCAGTGACCGCCACGGCGTCGCGGGCCGATGCGTCGCTGGTGGTGCCCAGCGGCGTTGCCCCGCCCGCGTCGATTCCCGCGGACGTCTTCACCGCGGCGCTGCGTGCGTACCTGTCCGGACAGAAGCTGGACATGCGAGCCCTGGCCCGTCGCCTCGGCGTCGGGCGCTCGACCCTGTACCGGCGGGCCGGCAATCGGGAACAGCTGCTGGACGAGGTCATCTGGTGGCGCTCGCGCCGAGCGCTGACGGCCGCGGTGGCGTCGTCGGCGGCTCTGCGAGGGGTGCCACGCGTCGTGGCGGTGGTCAACACCGTGCTGCGCGGGGCCATTGACGACGGCGCACTGCACGCGTTCCTGGACAGCGAACCCGGGGCGGCCCTGCGCATTCTGACCGGTGCGCGCAGCACGGTTCAGCAGGGGATGACGCGCACGCTGGAGAACCTGATCGATCTGGAGGTCGCGCGTGGACACCTGCGCCTGGGCCTGGACACCCCGACGCTGACCTACGCGATCGTCCGGATCAGCGAGGGGTTCCTCTACTCGGACATCATCGCCGACCGGACGCCGGACGTGGAGCGGGCGAGCACGGTCATCGCGGCTCTGCTGCGCGGGCTCGACTCGATCGGTGAGCGCTGAGCCGCGTGTGATGGCTGTGGCGGCCTACCCACCCCGATACGATCCGGACATGGGCCAGAACGACGTCCAGGGCCCGGTCGACGGATGACCGGCGAAGGTGTTGACGGCGCGGCGGCACTGGCCGGCTGGCTCGGTGGGTTGGACCGGGCATCGCTCGCCCACGTGCTGGCCCATCGGCCCGACGCGCTGCTCGCCCCCGAACCGCGCAGCATCCGGGAACTCGCTGAGCGGCTCGGCCGCCCCGACTCACTCGGGGCCGCGCTGTGGCGACTCCCCCTGCCCTGCCTGCAGATCAGCGAGACGATTCAGGCGCTCGGCGGCCGGGCGACGAAGTCCGACCTGGCCTCCTTGCTCGCGGACGGCTCGCCGACCCACGAGTCCGACCTGACCGGCTGGTTCCAGGTGCTGACCGATCACGCGATCGCCTGGCCGGCCGGTGACGGGGTGATAGCTACGCCCGAAGCGTTGGGCGTGCTCTTTCCCTCGCCGCTGGGGCTGGGGCCCGCGCTGCGGACGCTGCTGGCCGAGGTCGGGGTCGACCAACTGCGCCGGGTCCTGAAGACGATCGGCGTGGCCAAGCCCCCGACTCGGCGGGTGGACGTCGTCGAACAGTTGCTCGAGGTGTTCACCGTGGCCGAGACCGTCCGAGGGATCGTCGCGACGGCGCCGAAGGCGATCAGCCAGGAGTTGTTCGCGTGGGCCGACGAGCGCGGGGCTGATGGGTACGACGACAATCCGTACGACGACGACCCGGACGATGAACTCGAAATCTACGCACGCTCGTACGACCCCGCTGCCTACCAGCGTCGTTCGGCCGCCGCCGAGTGGGCGAGCGAGCGAGGCCTGGTCTACTCCCGATCATGGTCCTACGACTGGCGGATGCCCGCGGAGATCGGCCGAGCGTTACGCGGGCCTGACTACCGGGCGCCGTTCGCGCCCGAAGCCGTGCCGGTCGAGGTGGCCGCCGTCGCCGAGACCGAGTTGGCCTCGCACGCGAGCGCCGCGGTCGGACGATTCGCCGACCTGGTGCTGACGGTCGTGGACCGGCTCGCCCGCTCGGCGCTGGCCACCCTGAAGTCGGGGGGCGTCGGCGCGCGCGAGCTGGCCAAGTTGGCCAAGGCGCTGGGGTGCACGGACACCGAAGTCCGGCTGGGCCTGGAACTGCTCGCCGCGAGCGGCGTCATCGAGCGGCGGGACGGGCTGTATGGGCTCAGCGAGCAGGCCGAGCAGTGGCGCTCCGGCCTGCCCGCTGATCGGGTCGCGGCGCTCCTGGCGAGCTGGTGGCGCCTGCCGTACGCGGCGACGCACAGCCGCGACGGCGACGGCAAGGTACGGCCCGCGCTCAAGCCAGATGCGTGCGTGGCCTGCCTGATCGCCCGGCAGAACCTGCTGGAGACGATGGCCGAGCTTGCTCCCAGCGGCTCGGCTCCGCCCGGTCAACTCGCAGCGCGGGCACTGTGGCGACGGCCATTCGTTCACGTGCTGGTCGACGACCGCGACGTGCCGTTCGGGTCGACCCTGGCCGAGGCGACCATGCTCGGGGTCGTGGCCTCGGGGGCGCTCACGCCGCTCGGGCGCGCCCTGATCGCCGGCCAGGGCGGGACGGTGCACGATCTGCTGACGGCGATGCTGCC
>JBDTGE010000034.1:0-2944 GCA_039937575.1 Jatrophihabitantaceae bacterium | reverse complement strand
GGGGGCTGCTCGCCGACATCCGTCCGCTGCGCGAATCGCCGGACTACCGCCGGCTCTGGCTCGGCTCGGCGCTGTCGGCCGTCGGCGGTCAGATGACCACGTTCGCCGTGGCGCTGCAGGTCTTCCGGATCTCGCACTCGTCCGCCGCCGTGGGTGCGGTCGGCCTCGCGTTCGCCGTCCCCGCCATCACGGTCGGGATCGTGGGCGGCGCGCTGATCGACTCCGTCGACCGGCGCAAGCTCGTGCTCGTCACCAACTCGGTGCAGGCCCTGGTGTCCATCGCGTTCGCCGCGCAGGCGTTCGCCGGGTCACATGCCCTCTGGCTGCTCTACGCGCTCACCGCAGTGCAGGGCGGCGTCGGCGCGATCAACGCTCCGGCCCGTCGCAGCTTCATGCCCCGTTTGCTACGACGAGAGCTCATCCCGGCCGGCGCGGCGCTGTCGATGATCTCGACGTACCTGGCGATGATCAGCGGCCCCGCCCTCGCCGGCGTGATCGCCGCGACGGGCGGGCTCAAGTTCTGCTACCTGGTCGACGCCCTGACCTTCGCCGGCGCGCTCTACGGGGTGTTCCGGTTGCCGCCCATGCGACCGCAGGGCGAGCCGTCCCAGCGCAACGTGGGTGCGCTGATCGAGGGGTTTCGGTTCATCGTCGACAACCGGGCGCTCCGCGGGGCAATGCTGGCCGACCTGAGCGCGACCGTGCTGGCCATGCCGATCGCCGTTTTCCCGGCTATCAACGCCGACCGTTTCGGCGGCTCACCACGCACGCTCGGCTTGCTCAGTACGGCCATCGCCGTCGGCGGGCTGATCGGGTCGGTACTGTCCGGCCCGGTCAGGCACGTCGTCCACCCCGGCCGGGCGATGTTGATCACCGGCTCGATCTGGGGTGCGGCGCTGGCCGGGTTCGGCGCCGTGCACAGCCTGTCCGCGTCTCTTGCCCTGCTCGCCGTCGCCGGCGCCGCCGACATGTTGTCGGTCGTGTTCCGCACGACGATCGTGCAGCTCGCGACGCCGGACTCGATGCGGGGCCGGACGACCTCGACCGAGTTCGTCGTGGGCGGCGCGTTCCCGCAGGTGGGCAACTTCCGGGCGGGCCTGGTCGCCAGCGCATCCTCTCCCGGAATCAGCGCGGTCACCGGAGGGTTGGCCGCGGTAGCCGGTGCCGGGCTGATCGCGCTGGCGCTGCCGACCTTCGTGCGCTACCGACACGTCGACGTCGGCGCCTAGGTCTCGGCGTCCGAAGAGTCGACGGCTACGCCGCCGAGTCGGCCGCGGGCCAGCGCGGGCCAGGACGCCGAGGGGCTCCAGCCGAGTTCAGGCGGGCGTGGCCGGTGCGTCGCGCAGCTCGCGGCGCAAGATCTTGCCGGTCACGGTCTTGGGGAGTTCGTCGACCAGTTCGATCTCACGCGGGTACTTGTAGGCCGCCATCCGCGCCTTGCAGTGTTCGATGAGTTCCTCGGTCCGCACCGTTGCGCCCGGGACGAGGCTGACGAAAGCCTTCACTGTCTCGCCGCGGTACTCGTCGGCGACGCCGACCACTGCGGCCTCGCGCACGGCGGGGTGCTCGGCCAGGACGTCCTCCACCTCCCGGGGCCAGACCTTGTACCCGGACACGTTGATCTGGTCCTTCTTGCGGTCGACGACGTAGAACCACCCGTCGGCGTCCATGAAGCCGACGTCACCGGTGAAGAAGCGACCGTCGCGAATGGCGTTCGCCGTCTCCTCCGGTTTGTTCCAGTAGCCGGCGACTAGCTGCGGCCCCTCGGTGACGAGCTCGCCGATGTCGCCCGGCTTGACGTCGTTCCCGTCCTCGTCGACGATCCGCACGACCGTGGACGGCACCGGCACACCGACCGACAGAGCGCCTGACATCGGGTCTACCGGCGTGTCAGCTTCGAGCGGGACCGCATGCGAGGGCGAGGTCGTCTCGGTTAGGCCGTAGATGTTGTGCAGGGTCAGGCCCGTCTTGTCCTTGACGCCTCTGGCCGCGGTCGGGGAGATCGGCGCACCGCCGGAGTAGAGCACCCGGAAGGAGCTGAAGTCCTCGCGGCTCACGCCCGGAGCGTTGAGCAGCGCGGTGAACACCGTGATCGATCCGACGGTGAACGTCGGCCGGTGCTCCCGGATCGCATCGAGCACCACGCCGGCGTCGAACCGGTAGGCCAGCACGAGCGGCATCCGGGCGAGCAGGGCGACGGAGACGTGCCCGATCATGCCGGTGATGTGGAACAGCGGCGCCACACCCAGCACGACGTCGTCCGGAGTCAGGTCCATCCAGTCGCGATAGATCTGGGCGTTGAACGTCATGTTGGCGTGCGTCGTCATCGCGCCCTTGGGTGGACCCGTAGTGCCGGACGTGTAGGTCAGCACGGCGATGTCACTGCCGCTGACCGGCACCGGTTCCGGCTTCTCCCCGGCGCGCTCGCGCAGGATCTCACCCATGTCGAGCGTCCCGTCGTGCCGGGCCCGCGCGACACCGGCGAACAGCCGCTCGTCGTTGCGGCTCTGGTGATCCAGCTCCGAGGTCGTGATGATCACCCGCACCGACGACGACGGAACCACCTCCCGGGCCACGCTGTCGTACAGCGACTCGAGGCAGATCAACGTCACCGCACCGGAGTCACCGAGCTGGTAGGTGAGTTCGCGGGATCGGCTCATCGGGTTGATCGCGACCGCGACCGCACCGATCTTCCACGTGCCGAGCAGTGCGATGACGAACTGCGGAACGTTCTGCAGGTAGATCGCGACCCGCTCACCGGGACCGGCGCCCTGATCCCGTAACCCGACGGCGAACGCATCACTGAGCGAGTCGAGCTCAGCGAAACTGATCTCACCGTCGAAGTAGCGGATCGCCGTGTCCGCCGGCCCGGCCTGCACGCTGGCCGCGAACATCGACAACGCGTCGTGGAAGGTCGGCTCCACGTCGGCCGGCGTGCCCTCGC
>JBDTGE010000033.1:0-17529 GCA_039937575.1 Jatrophihabitantaceae bacterium | reverse complement strand
GGACGATCTGGATCGCGCGCTGGCCGCGGCGGACGGGGCCGGGCCGGGGTGGGCGGCGACGGCGCCACGGGAGCGGGCGGAGGTGCTGCGCCGGGCGTTCGAGTTGATGATCGCGCGGCGCGAGGAGATCGCATTCCTGATGTCCCTGGAGATGGGCAAGTCGCTGACCGACGCCCGCGGTGAGGTGACGTACGCGGCGGAGTTCTTCCGCTGGTTCGCCGAGGAGGCGGTGCGGATCGACGGCGCGTTGCGCACGGCGCCGTCGGGGGCGAACCGGATCCTGACGTTCCGCCGGCCGGTCGGTGTCGCGTTGTTGTTGACGCCGTGGAACTTCCCGGCGGCGATGGCGACCCGCAAGATCGGGCCGGCGTTGGCCGCGGGCTGCACGGTGGTGCTCAAGCCGGCGGAGGACACCCCGCTGACGGCGTTGCTGCTCGGGGCGTTGCTGACCGAGGCGGGGGCGCCGGCCGGGGTGGTGAACGTGGTCACCACCGATGAGCCAGGTCCCTTGGTCGCGGCGGCGCTGGCCGATGCTCGGGTGCGGAAGTTGTCGTTCACCGGCTCGACCGGGGTGGGCCGGGTGCTGCTGAAGCAGGCGGCCGATCGGATCGTGAACACCTCGCTGGAGTTGGGCGGCAACGACCCGTTCATCGTGCTGGACGACGCGGACCTGGACGCAGCGGTCGAGGGCGCGATGCTCGCAAAGATGCGCAACGGCGGCCAGGCGTGCACGGCGGCCAACCGGTTCCTGGTGCAGGAGTCGGTGGCCGCGGAGTTCGGGGCACGGCTCGCGGCGGCGATGGGCGCGTTGACGGTCGGGGCCGGTACGGACGAGGACACCCAGCTGGGCCCGATGATCAGCGCCCGGGCGGTCGCCGGGATCGCCGACAAGGTGGACCGATCGGTGGCGGCCGGTGCGACCGCGCTGCTGGGTGGTGAGCGGCCCGACGGACGGGGGTTCTTCTACCCGGCGACCGTGCTGGGCGACGTGCCGCGTGATTCGGCGGTGGCGACCGAGGAGGTGTTCGGGCCGGTTGCCCCGATCATCAGCGTTCGGGACGAGGCCGATGCCTTGGCGGTCGCGAACAGCAGCGAGATGGGGCTGACCGGGTACGTCTACACCGGCGACCTGGCCCGCGGGCTGCGGGTGTGTGAGCAGCTCGAGGTCGGGATGATCGGGCTGAACCGCGGTCTCGTCTCGGACCCCGCCGCCCCGTTCGGCGGCGTCAAACAGTCCGGACTCGGCCGCGAAGGCGGCTACGAGGGCATCGACGCCTACCTGGAGACCAACTATGTCGCCACGACCTGGTGAGCCCGACCACGACTGACGGCGCGGACGCGGCCGAGACGGACTATTGAACGACCTTGACAAGCTTGACGTCTTCGCTGCTTCGGATTAGTGTCAAGGTTGTCAAGTAAGGAGCGGCGATCATGACCGACGGACGACTGGCCCTGCTGACCGCGGTGAAGCAGCGGCTCGCCGACGATCCCCAGCACGTCGTGCCGACCCTGCGCCTGCTCGTTGACCCGGACGCCCTGGCCGAGGAAGCCGACGACGAGAGCCTCTCGCTGGCGCGGACGCTGAACGTCCACCGGGTCGTCGCGTTGAAGCGCGAGCTGCGGGAGCGGTCCTACTCGACGGCCCAGGTGTGCGAGCTGCTGGGTGGGGTGAGCCGGCAGGCGGTGTCCTCTCGCGTCGCGAACCGGCGGCTGTTCGCGATCGACATCAGCAAGAAGTCGTACTTCCCGCCGTGGCAGTTCGCGGCGGATCGTCCGGTGGCCGGCCTGCCCGAGGTCATCGCGGCGCTGGACGAACTGGGCCAGGCTGGATTGAGCGCCGACGCGCTGATGCGCACGTCGCTGCCGGAGGAGGGCGGCCGTACGCCGGCCGACCTGCTCGCGGCCGGCGACGTCGAGCGGGCCATCCACTACGTCCGAGCCGTGGGCGGCGGCTTCTGAGCGACCCGACCGATCACTACGCCGCCCGGCTGCCGGTCGACCGACCGCCGGGCCTGCGGCTGTCCGTGCTGCGCCGCCGGTGGTTCCGGCTCGACGTCGACCGGCCGTCCGAGTGGTCGTGGCGCGCGTACCCGACGCCTCGTTCGCGCTTCGATCCGGCGTCGGGCGGGTTCCGGGTGCGGTACGCCGGTGACGCCCAACGGGTCGCCATGCGTGAGCGGTTCGACAACTCCGAGCGCGTCGTGCGGGCGCCCGACCTCGAGCTGCATCTGGTCGAGCTGTCCGGTGCGATCCGCGTGCTGGACCTGCGCCGCGATCGGACGCTCGACGCGCTCGGGCTGGACGACCAGATCAACACCTCGCGCGCGCCGGGCGTCTGGCTCGCGGGCCAGGCGCTGTGCGACCGCGTCCACGAGTGGTTCGGCGAGCGGTGCGAGGGGATCGTCTACCGATCACGGACGACGCCCCAACGATCGGCGAATATCGCGTTCTTCGCGCACACCCCGTTGCAGGCGCATGACCTCGGCCGGCTGCGCGGGCGCGACGGACTGCTCGCCGCGTGCGTCCTGTCCGACGGTTTCGCAGTCCAGGACTGGCGCTGACCGTTTGCACCCACTGCGCGCGCTCGTGGCCCGGGATCGCCGGCGGCTACGGGTGCAAACCGCGCTCTGGCGCTCAGCCGGTCAGGGCGGCGGCGATGCGGCGGGCGCCGGTGACCAGGACGGGCGCGAACCGCTGACCGGGATTGCGCCCCAGCCGCTCGATCGGGCCGGAGAGCGATAGTGCCCCGAGCAGCTCACCGGCGGCCGTGAGCACCGGCGCCGAGACCGACGCGACTCCTGCCTCCCGCTGCGCGATCGACTGCGCCCAGCCGCGCCGCCGGATGTCCGCGAGCGTCCGCACCGTGAACTCCGCGTCGTCCAGGACGTGATCGAGCGAGCCCGGATCGGACCACGCGCACAGCACCTGCGCACCCGAGCCGGCCGACAGCGGCAGGCGCGAGCCGACCGGCACCGTCGTCCGCAGCCCGGTCGCCCGCTCGGCCGCCGCGATGCACACGCGCTCATTGCCGTCGCGCCGGTAGAGCTGGGCGCTCTCGCCACACTCGTCGCGAACCCAGGCCAGCACCGGGCCGGACGCGATCACCAGCGGATCCGGCAGCGCCGCGGCCAGCTCGCCCAGCCGCGGGCCGAGGACGAACCGGCCCTCCGCGTCCCGCGCGATCAATCGGTGCACCTCGAGCGCGACCGCGAGTCGGTGGGCGGTCGCGCGGGGCAGTCCGGTGGCCCCGACCAGTTCGGCCAGCGTGCACGGCGACCGGGCCACGGCGGACAGGATGGCAACGCTCTTGTCGATGACGCCGATACCGCTGGATTGACCGGTCCTGCTAACCTGTCCCATACAGCGATACTATGGTCTCAAATGCTGAGATTGCAAGCGTAGGCGCGGGGAAGAGGGGTCATGGGCAACACACTGGCAGAAAAGCTCTGGGAGAGCCACGTCGTCCGCAGTGCGGCCGGCGAACCGGACCTGCTGTTCATCGACATGCACCTCATCCACGAGGTCACCAGCCCGCAGGCCTTCGACGGCCTCCGACTGGCCGGGCGCCCGGTGCACCGTCGTGACCTCACGCTCGCCACCGAGGACCACAACACGCCGACCGACTACACCCTGCCACTGCTCGGCACCGCCTCGATCAAGGACGACGTCAGCCGGACCCAGATCGAGACGCTGCGCAAGAACTGCGACGAGTTCGGCGTGCGCCTGTACCCGATGGGCGACGCCGAGCAGGGCATCGTGCACGTGATCGGTCCGCAGCTCGGCATCACCCAGCCGGGCATGACGATCGTCTGCGGCGACTCGCACACCTCGACACACGGCGCGTTCGGCGCACTCGCGTTCGGCATCGGCACCAGCCAGGTCGAGCACGTGCTGGCCACCCAGACGCTGCCGCTGGACCGGCCGAAGACGATGGCCGTCACCGTGAACGGCGACCTGCCCGACGGCGTCACGCCGAAGGACGTCATCCTCGCCGTCATCGCTCAGACCGGGACGGGGGGCGGGCAGGGCTACATGGTCGAGTACCGCGGCACCGTGTTCGAGCAGATGTCCATGGAGGGCCGCATGACGGTCTGCAACATGAGCATCGAGTGGGGTGCGCGTGCCGGAATGATCGCGCCGGACCAGACCACGTTCGACTACGTCAACGGCCGTGATCACGCACCGAAGGGCGCCGAGTGGGACGCCGCTGTCGCGTACTGGACCAGCCTGCGCACCGACGACGACGCCGAGTTCGACGCCGAGGTCACGCTCGACGCGGCGGACCTCGCGCCTTTCGTCACATGGGGCACCAACCCCGGTCAGGGCGCACCGCTCAGCGCGAACGTCCCCGACCCCGCGGCCTACGAGGACGAGGCCGATCGCATCTCGGCCGAGAAGGCCCTGGCCTATATGGGGTTGACCGCCGGGACTCCGCTGCGCGAGATCAAGGTCGACACCGTCTTCATCGGCTCGTGCACCAACGGCCGCATCGAGGATCTGCGCTCGGCCGCCCGGATCATCGACGGCCACCAGATCGCGGGCGGGGTTCGGATGCTCGTCGTCCCCGGCTCCGTCCGCGTGCGCCAGCAGGCCGAGCAGGAGGGGCTCGACGCGATCTTCACCGCGGCCGGGGCCGAGTGGCGTCAGGCCGGCTGCTCGATGTGCCTGGGCATGAACCCCGACCAGCTCGCGCCGGGCGAGCGCAGCGCGTCGACCTCCAACCGCAACTTCGAGGGTCGCCAGGGCAAGGGCGGGCGCACGCACCTGGTGTCCCCGCTGGTCGCGGCGGCGACCGCGATCACCGGCCACCTGGCCAGCCCGGCCGACCTCTGATCAGAGCGTGATACCTGCTGATCGCCACGGCGGTCACTAGGTATCACCTAATGCCACGCACCTACTGCCACGTAAGGAGACCCAGCGATGGACAAGTTCACCGTGCACACCGGGACGGCGATCCCGCTGCGGCGCAGCAACGTCGACACCGATCAGATCATCCCGGCCGTGTACCTCAAGCGGGTGACCCGTACGGGCTTCGAGGACGGGCTATTCAACGCCTGGCGCGCGAACGAGCCGGAGTTCGTGCTCAACCAGCAGCGGTACGACGGCGCGACGGTCCTGGTCGCCGGTCCCGACTTCGGCACCGGTAGCTCGCGCGAGCACGCCGTGTGGGCCCTCACCGACTACGGCTTCAGGGCGGTCATCTCGCCGCGCTTCGCCGACATCTTCCGCGGCAACTCGCTCAAGGCCGGCCTGTTGACGGTCGAGCTGGCCGAGAAGATCGTGCAGCGGCTGTGGGACGACATCGAGCAGGACCCGACGACTCAGGTCACGATCGACCTCGTGGATCGTCAGGTGCGCTGGAGCGGCGAGGTTCACGACTTCGCACTCGACGACTACACGCGCTGGCGTCTGCTCGAGGGACTGGACGACATCGGCCTCACCCTGCGACACACCGACGCGGTCGCAGCCTACGAGCTCGAGCGAAAGCCGTGGCTGCCGACGGTCCAGGTGTGAACTAGCGATTTCGAGATGAATCTCCCTGTGCAGTAAGGCAATTCGCCTCACTTGAGGTCACCCGGCACGCTGCCGCCGATGACGCATGATGAAGAAAAGTCCTGCGACACAAGCCGATTACGTTGTTGTCGACGCCCGAAACCCCTAGCGTGACGGGCGAAGCGACCAACCCCGGTCGAGGCAAACCGTCCTGGGAGGACACGTGCCAAACAAGGCTCAGTTCATTGAAGCGCTCGCTGATCGGCTCGACGGAGACAAGAAGCGTGCAGCCGTCGCGCTCGACGCGGTCATCGATACCGTCTACGCGATGGTGGCCAAGGGCGAGCGCGTAGCGCTCACCGGCTTCGGCATCTTCGAGAAGCGTGAGCGCGCGGCCCGCATCGCCCGCAACCCCGCCACTGGCGCATCGGTCAAGGTGAAGAAGACCTCGGTGCCGGCGTTCCGCGCGGGTGCGGAGTTCAAGGCGATCACCAGCGGTGCCCGCAAGGTGGCCAAGGCTCCGGCCAAGAAGGCTGCGGCCAAGGCTCCGGCCAAGAAGGCGGCTCCGGCCAAGAAGGTCGCGGCGAAGAAGGCTGCGGCCAAGCGCGCTCGGTAGTACCAGGACCACCCGACGGCGGGTGTCGGTGCCAACGCATCGGCGCCCGCCGTCAGTCTTGGGTCCCTTACCGACAGTCCTCGTAGTAGTCCGCGGCCACGACGTCGCCGTCGACCAGCGAGAGCACCCATACCGCGCCCTTGCGGGTGTCCGAGGACCCCACACCCGGTCCGAGCCGGTCGACGAGCGACGGGATCGTCAACCCCTGGCTGCAGATCACGCTCACCTTGTCCGGCTTGGCGAGCGCCAGGACCGCGGTCTGCGTCGTCGATGGGGACCGCGCGAAGGACTCGTCGTTGAACGCCGCGTCGACCCGCACCTTCGTGTCCAGCGCAGCGGCGAGAGGCTCCACCGTCTGGATGCAGCGGACGCGGTCGGCAGAGAAGATCCAGGTCGGGGCGAAGTGGGGCAGGAAGTGGGCCAGCCGCTCGGCCTGAGCGATGCCGACCTCGTCGAGCGGTCGCAGCGAGTCGTCACCGCGCCATTCGCTGCGCTTGCCGGCTCGCCCGTGTCGGGCCAGGACGATCACCGAGTCGATGGTCGGCACCGAGGCGAAGTCGGCCACGACGCTGCGGTCCACGTCGTAGCTGAGCAGCTTGCCGGCGTTGCCCGGCGTCAGCCATTGGACCGCGTCGGCCTCATCGTTCGCGACGAACTCGCCGTCCAGGTAGCGCATTGCCCAATACGCGACGCTCTTGCGGGCCGCGTCGACGAGGTAGCGGACGCGCCGCAGCCGGCGGGACACCGCGACCCGGGCGCCGAGTTCCTCGCGGATCTCGCGGACTGCGGCGCCCAGTTCGGTCTCGCCCGACTCGAGCTTGCCCTTCGGAAGGGACCAGTCGTCGTACCGGGGCCGGTGGATCAGCGCGACCTCGACGCGGCCCTCGCGGACGCGCCAGACGACGCCGCCGGCCGCGGCGACGGTGCGTACGGGCATCGGCTACTCGCCGCGGTCGGCAAGGCGTTTCATCAGCAGCTCCTGGAAGTCGTTCTGCTGGGTGCCGCCCGAGCGTACCCAGTTCCCGGCCGGCTGCAGCTCCCACGCGGACGTGTCGGCGGCGAAGGCCAGGTCCAGGAACTCCCGCAGGTGATCGGTGGCCGAGTTGTCGGCCACCTGACACAGCACCTCGACGCGGCGGTCGAGGTTGCGGTGCATGAGGTCGGCCGACCCGATCCAGTACTCCGGCTCGCCGCCGTTGCCGAAGTAGTAGACCCGCGAGTGCTCCAGGAAGCGGCCCAGGATCGAGCGCGTCTTGATGTTCTCCGACAGCCCGGGGACGCCGGACTTGATCGCGCAGAACGTCCGCACCAGCAGGTCGATCCGCACGCCGGCCTGCGACGCCCGGTACAGCGCGTCGATGGTCTGCTCGTCGACGAGGTGGTTCGTCTTGAACTGCAGGTGCGCATCGCGGCCGGCCCGGGCGTGGTCGATCTCGCGCTCGATCCGTTCGATCAACCCGGCCCGCAGCCGCTGCGGCGCGACGAGCAGCGAGCGGTACTCGGTCTGCCGCGAGTAGCCGGTGAGGACGTTGAACAGGTCGGTGATGTCCGCGCAGATCGCCTCGTCGGCCGTGAACAGCCCGAGGTCCTCGTAGATCCGGGCCGTCTTCGGGTTGTAGTTGCCCGTGCCGATGTGCGCGTACCGCTTGAGCTGGCCGCCCTCCTGGCGCACCACGAGCGCGGTCTTGCAGTGCGTCTTCAGGCCGACGACGCCGTAGACGACATGGCAGCCCGCACGCTCCAGTGCGCGCGCCCACTTGATGTTCGCCTGCTCGTCGAAGCGGGCCTGGATCTCGACCAGCGCCACGACCTGCTTGCCCGCCTCCGCGGCGTCGATGAGCGCGTCGACGATGGGCGAGTCGCCCGAGGTCCGGTACAGCGTCTGCTTGATGGCCAGGACACGCGGGTCGGCCGCCGCGTGCTCGATGAACCGCTGCACGCTGGTGGCGAAGGACTCGTACGGGTGATGCACCAGCACATCGCCCTCGCGCAGCGTGGCGAACACCGACTTCGGGGTCTCGCCGTCGGCGAAGCGCGGGTTGGTGGCCGGGACGAACGGGCGTTCCTTGAGCGCGGGCCGGTCCAGGTCGTAGATCTGCCAGAGGGCACTGAGGTCGAGCAGGCCGGGCAGGTGTTGGACGTCCTCGCGGTTGACCTCGATCTCGTCGACCAGCAGCTCCACGACCTCCTCGTCGATGTCGTCGGTGACCTCGAGCCGGACGGCCGGACCGAACTTGCGGCGCATCAGCTCGCGCTCGAGGGCCTGGAGCAGGTCCTCGTCCCGGTCGTCATCCACCTCGACGTCGGCGTTGCGGGTGACGCGGAACAGGTGGTGCTCGACGACCAGCATGCCCGGGAACAGCATCGACAGGTGGGCGGCGATCAGGTCCTCCAGCGGCAGGTACTCCGCCTCGATCGGCGACTGGGACACCACGACGAAGCGCGGCACGTTGTTGGGGACCTTGACCCGCGCGAACCGCTGCGAACCTCCGTCGGGGTCACGGACGAGAACCGCGAGGTTCAGCGACAGCCCGGAGATGTACGGGAACGGATGGGCCGGATCGACGGCGAGCGGGGTCAGCACCGGGAACACCTTGGTGCGGAAGTAGTCGGCCAGCCGGGCCCGCTCCTCCTCGTCCAAGGCGTCCCACCGGCGGATGTGGATGCCCTCGGCGGCCAGGGCCGGGTTGACGTCCTCCCGGAAGCAGCGGGCGTGGCGCTCGGCGAGCTCGCGCGTGCGGTCGGCCAGAGCGGACAGCAACTCGTTGGGGGACAGGCCGTCGACGGACGGGACCTGCAGCCCCATGTCGGCTCGGCGCTTGATGCCCGCCACGCGGACCATCGTGAACTCGTCGAGGTTGCTGGCGAAGATCGCGAGGAACTTGACCCGTTCGAGCAGCGGCATGCGCGTGTCCTCGGCCTGGGCGAGCACCCGCTCGCTGTAGGCCAGCCAGGACAGCTCGCGGTTGGCGAACCGGTCGGCGGGCAGTTCCGACGGCGCGGCGTCGGCCGAGCCGTCGGCGGCGAGCTCGGGCGCGGGCGCCGTCACGGGTTCGAAGTTCGCGAGATCACCGGTCATCTTCCAATCATGCCGGGCCGAGATGAACGGTGGGTGACGAGTCTGCCGCCTCCAGCACGCGGCGCGTGAACGCACCGAGCCCGAATACCCGGGCCGTCTCGAGATCATCGGCGGTGTCCACGTCGTGTCGCAGCCCCGGCCCGGCATCGAGCCGGACGGCGCCCGCGGCGTGCCGCGCGGCCGAGCCCGGGCCGAAGGCCGGCGCCAGCAGTACGCCGGGGTGCACGGCGAGCAGGGTGGTTCCGGTACCGGCCGCGTCGGGGACGAACGAGCGGGGCGTGCGCGCGGCGTCGGCCAAGGCGTGCGCCAGCTCGTCCGGACGCAGCGCGGGCAGGTCGCCCAGCAGCGCGACCAGGCCATCGCGCGGCCACCGGTTCGCCGCGTCGGCCGCCGCCTCGGCCAGGGCCGCGTTCAGCCCGGGCGCGGTCTGGACGAAGGTCAACTCGGCGCCGTGATCATCTGAGCGGTCCGTGACGATGACCAGCCGGGCCACCCCGTCGGCGGCCCGGGCCGCGGCGAGGGTGTCGGCGCGGATGGCCCGCACCAGCCGGTGGTGGGCCGCGGAGTCGGCGCTGGCCCCGGTCAGGCGCGTTTTCGCCTCCGGGAGCGACTTCGTCGGAATGAGAACAGTCCACCGCACCTTGCGATTGTAGGAAGGGTCCCCGACCGGGCTACAGCGATACGGCAGACTGCACGGACGGCAGGGGCTGAATGGACTACAGGGCGACAAGCGAAGCGGAGATGCTGCGGTGCCGATGACGCGCAAGCTGCGCCGGCGGGGACACGGCGAGAAGGTCGGGCTCGTCTGGGGCATCACCATGGCCGTCCTGTACGTCCCGTTCTCGGTACTCGTGAAGGTCCGCTACCGCAACCTCGATCGCCTGCCGCAGAGCGGTCCGGCGATCATCGTCGTCAACCACATCTCGCACGTCGACCCGTTCCTGGTGGCGAAGATGATCCTGGACGGCGCTCGCCGCCCGCGCTTCCTGGCCAAGGACACGATCTTCGACGTCCCGGTCGTCGGGGCGGCGATGCGCGGGATGGGCCACATTCCGGTCAAGCGCGGGACGACGGACGCCGTGCAGTCGCTGGCGGCGGCGGTGGACGCGCTGTACCGCGGCGGCATGATCGTGCTCCATCCCGAGGGCACCGTCACCAAGGATCCGGACTTCTGGCCGATGACCGGCAAGACCGGGGCGGCGCGGCTGGCCCTGCTGGCCCCCGAGGTACCGGTCATCCCGATCGTCCAATGGGGGGTCCAGGAGCAGATCGACTTGTATCGCAGGAAGCTCAGGCTCTTGCCGCGACCGAAGCACACGCTGTCGATCGGGGCGCCGATCGACCTGTCCGGGTTCGGCGATCGCCAGCCCAACGGCAAGACGCTGAACGACGCCACCGACGTGATCATGCGACGCCTGCGCGATGACCTGGGCGAGCTGCGCGGGGTGCCGGCGCCGCAAGGGCCGCTGTTCCACTGGGTCAGGAACTCGGCATGAAGGCCGCCGTGCTGGGCGCGGGGTCGTGGGGCTCGGCGTTCGCCAAGGTGCTGGCCGACGCCGGTACCGACGTCACGTTGTGGGCGCGTCGGCCCGAGCTCGCCGAGCGCATCGCCCGCGAGCACGCCAACGCGGACTACCTGCCCGGCGTGCGCCTGCCCGAGCAACTCCGGATCACGCACGACGCGGCCCTGGCCCTCGAGGGCGCCGACCTGGTCGCGTTCGCCATCCCGGCCCAGACCCTGCGGGCGAACCTGATCGACTGGCGCCCCCTGCTGCCGCCGCACGCGACGCTGATCAGCCTGATGAAGGGCGTCGAGCTGGGCACGACCAAGCGGATGAGCGAGGTGATCGCGGAGGTCACCGGAGCCGCCTCGAACCGGATCGCCGTCGTGTCCGGTCCGAACCTGGCCCTGGAGATCGCCCGTGAGCAGCCCACCGCCACCGTCGTCGCCTGTACCGACCCGGAGCGGGCCGCGGCGATCCAGCGAGCGTGTACCGCGCCGTACTTCCGCCCGTACACCAACACCGACGTCATCGGCTGCGAGCTCGGTGGCGCGGTCAAGAACGTGATCGCGCTGGCCGTCGGCATCGCGCACGGCATGGGCTTCGGCGACAACACCAGCGCCTCGCTCATCACCCGCGGGCTGGCCGAGACGTCCCGGCTCGGCATCGAGCTCGGGGCCGACCCGCTGACCTTCGCCGGGCTGGCCGGGCTCGGAGACCTGGTGGCCACCTGCTCGTCGCCGCTGTCGCGCAACCACACGTTCGGCGAGCGGCTCGGGCGCGGGGACACGCTCGAGCAGGCCCAGGCGGCGACGCACGGTCAGGTCGCCGAGGGCGTCAAGTCCTGCCGCTCCGTGCTCGAACTGGCGCAGAGCCACGGCGTCGACGTCCCGATCACGCAGGCGATCGAGGCGGTCTGCTTCCGCGGCCTGACCCCGAGCGCGATGCGAGAGTTCTTCATGTCCCGCTCGGTCAAGAGCGAGGTCTGATCGGGCCAACCCAGTAGGGTCGGTTCCCGTGAGCCGGATCCGAGTCGCCGTCGTCTACGGCGGGCGTAGTAGCGAGCACGGCATCTCCGTCGTCTCGGCCGCCAGCGTGATCGCGGCACTGGATCCGGACAAGTACGACGTCGTGCCGATCGGGATCACCCCAGCCGGTGGCTGGGTGCTCACCGACGGCGATCCCGGCTCGATGCGGATCATCGACCGCCACGTGCCGGAGGTCGAGAAGGGCACCGCGGTCGTGCTGCCCGGCGACCCGACCTCGTCCGGGCTCATCGCGTACGAGCCGGCCGCCGGGGTCCGAGTGCTGGCCGGTGTGGACGTCGTGTTCCCGGTGCTGCACGGCCGATTCGGCGAGGACGGCACGATCCAGGGCCTGCTCGAGATGGCCGGCGTCCCCTACGTCGGGCCCGGGGTGTTCGCGAGCGCCGCGGCGATGGACAAGGAGTACACCAAGAAGCTGCTGCGGGCCGAGGGCCTGGACGTGGGAACGTTCGTCGTCGTGCGCCGCGGCGATCCGGTGTCGGCGCTCGACGTCCGGCATCTCGGGCTGCCCGCGTTCGTCAAGCCGGCGCGGGCCGGGTCCAGCGTCGGCATTACCAAGATCACCGACTGGGCCGACCTGCCCGATGCCCTCGCGACGGCGTTCGCGCACGACGGCAAGGCGCTCGTCGAGGCGGCGCTGGTCGGGCACGAGGTCGAGTGCGGCGTGCTCGAGGACGAGCACGGCCGCCCGAGCGCCAGCGTCCCGGCCGAGATCCGGATGGTCGGTGATCACGACTGGTACGACTTCGCGGCCAAGTACCTCGACGACGCCTGCGAGTTCGACGTTCCGGCCCACCTGCCGGCCGAGGTCATCGCCCGGGTGCAGGCCGCCGCCTGCCGGGCGTTCACCGCCCTGGACTGCGCCGGCCTGGCCCGGGTGGATTTCTTCGTCACCGACGGCGGCGACGTGGTCGTGAACGAGGTCAACACCATGCCCGGCTTCACCTCGATATCGCTGTTCCCGAAGATGTGGGCGGCGAGCGGCGTCGACTACCGGACGCTCGTCGATCGACTCGTCGCCGCGGCGCTGCGCCGCGGCACCACCTGACCAACCGCACCACCTGGCCGCGCGGGCGCGGCCGGCCGACAAAGGAGAACTGCATGTCCGAGATCAACACGATCGCGATCATCACCGCCAAGCCGGGCAGCGCCGACGCCGTCGAGCAGGCCCTGCGCACGCTCGCCGAGGCCACGCACGGCGAGCAGGGGTGCATCCGCTACACCCTCAACCGCGGCCTGCAGGACCCGAACGTGTTCGTCACGATCGAGAAGTGGCGCTCGCAGGAGGACCTCGACGGACACATGGCCTCGCCGCACGTCGCCGCGACGTTCGCTGCGGCAGGAGAGCACCTGGCCGCAGCGCCGGTGATCGTCCCGGCCGAGGCGCTGAGCGTCGGCGACGCGGCCAAGAGCGCGTTCTGACCTGATCGATATCGATATCGACATCGGCCCGGATCGCGTCGAGTCGCCTACCAGTTCGAGCGCTCGTAGTCCTTCAGGAAGCAGCCGTACAGGTCATGCCCGGCCTCGCCCTGCACGATCGGGTCGTAGACGCGCGCCGCTCCGTCGACCAGGTCCAGCGGTGCGTGGAACCCCTCCTGGGCCAGCCGAACCTTGGTGTAGTGCGGGCGCTCGTCGGTGATCCACCCGGTGTCGACCGCGGTCATCAGGATGCCGTCGGCCAGCAGCTCGGTCGCACTCGTCCGGGTCAGCATGTTCAACGCCGCCTTGGCCATGTTCGTGTGCGGGTGGCCCGGGCCCTTGTAGCCGCGGCTGAAGACGCCCTCCATCGCCGAGACGTTGACGATGTACTTGCGGTGCGCGGCGCTCGCGGCCAGGGCCGGGCGCAACCGGCTGATCAGGATGAACGGCGCCGTCATGTTGCACAGCTGGACCTCGAGCAGCTCCAAGGCATCGACCTCGTCCACCCGCTGCGTCCAGCTGTTGACCGTGTGCAGGTCCGGCACGAGACCGCCGGCGTCGATGGCCGTCGCGGCCGCGATCCGATCGACCGCAGCCGACCCGGCGAGCAGCGCCAGCCGCGACAGCTCCGCACCGCCGAGCCCGTCCGGCAGATGCGGCGTCGGATGCTCGGCCAATGTCCCTGCGAGTGAGAGCGGATGCGCGTCGGAGATGTGGTCGAACGTCAGCACGTCCGGCAACTCGCCACCGGGCAGCGGCTCGGCCTCGGCCGCGACGAGCGGGGCGTAGGAGCCGGGGGAGCGGCGCACCGTCTGGGCCGCGTTGTTGATCAGGATGTCCAGTGGCCCGGCGGCCGCGACCGAGTCGGCCAGCGCGACGACCTGGGCCGGGTCCCGCAAGTCGATGCCGACGATCCGCAGCCGGTGCAGCCAGTCGCCGCTGTCGGGCAGCGCGCTGAAGCGTCGGACGGCGTCGTTCGGGAAACGGGTCGTGATGGTGGTGTGGGCGCCGTCGCGGAGCAACCGCAGCGCGATGTACATGCCGATCTTCGCGCGGCCGCCGGTGAGCAGTGCCCGCCGTCCGTCCAGGTCGGTCCGCGCATCGCGGTGGGCGTGATTGGTCGCGGCGCACGAGGGGCAGAGCTGGTGATAGAACGCGTCGACCTGGGTGTAGTCCTGCTTGCAGATGTAGCACGGACGGGGCCGAACGAACGTCCCGGCGCTGACCCCCGGGGCCGACGAGAGGAGCGCGATCCCCTCGGTCTCGTCGTCGATCCGTTGCGGGGACCCGGTAGCCGTCGCCTCGACGACTGCGCGATCGGCGGCGGTGATGGCATCGCGCCGCTCGTTGCGGCGAGCGCGCTTGACCTGCTTGAAGATCCGCCCGGTCGCGCGCCGGATCGCGACGGCGTCCGGGTGTTCGGGCGGCAGATCCTCGGCCAGCGCGAGCACGCGCAGGCACTCGGCCAGCTGGTCCGGGTCGAGCCCCAGGCCATCGGCGCCGGGCGGGTGTCGGTCGGCGGTCACGGGGCAACGATAGATAACCGCTCGCCGCCTCCCGCGGTCAGTCGCCCCGCCTGCGCAGCGAGTGCATCAGCCCGCGCACATCGGCGACATCGCCGAGGTGGCCGAGCTTGTCCGGATTGACCACGGAGCGGATGGCCTGGACCTGGCCGTCGGCGATCTCGAGCTCGAAGACGCTGACGACCTGACCTTCGGCGGTCCGGCTGATCGTGCCCGGTTGGCCGTTGACCAGGACGCGGTCGATGCGCATCCCCAGCGCCTGCCCCTGCCCGAGCAGGCTGACCAGCAGCCGCAGCACCTTGTCCACGCCCACCACCGATCGCGCGACGGCCGGTGCCTTCCCACCACCGTCGCCGTGCCACACGACGTCGGCCGCCAGCAACTGCTTGAGCCCCCCGAGATCGCCGCGTCGGCAGGCCGCGAAGAACGTGTCGGCCAGCGCGGTCCGCTGGGCCACCGAGGTCTCGTAGCGTGGCCGCTTCTCCTGCACCTTCCCGCGGGCCCGGACCAGGATCTGCCGGCAGTTGTCCGGCGTTCGCTCGACGAACTCGGCGACGGCCTCGAACTCGTAGCCGAACACCTCGCGCAGCAGGAACACCGCCCGCTCGACCGGGTTGAGGCTCTCCAGCACGACCAGGAACGCCATCGAGAGCGAGTCGGACAGCTCCGCGTGCTCCGCCGGTCCCGGGGTCCGGTCCTGCAGCAGCGGCTCGGGCAGCCACTCACCGATGTACGACTCGCGCCGGCGCCGGGCCGAGCGCAGCACGTCGAGCGACAGCCGGGTCGCGGTCGTGGTCAGGTAGGCCTTCGGCGTCTGCACCTGCGTCCCGTCGGCGACGGCCCGGTGCAGGCGCAGGAACGACTCCTGCACGACGTCCTCGGCCTCGCTCACCGTGCCGAGCATCCGATACGCGATCGAGAACAGCAGCGGGCGTACCGAGGTGTACAGCTCGGTGGTGTCTTCCGGCATGGCGGCCCTCCGTCAGGTGACAACGGACAGTAGACGGGCGAACGGGTGCGGCTGTGACAGCCGCCACCCGTCAGCCTGTCACACGCCGGACCGCTCGCCCGTCCACTGTGCATCGACCCGAGACAGGAGAAGGACATGCGAGTACTGCTCGCCGGCGCGACCGGAGTGGTCGGCCGGCAACTGGTGCCCCTGCTGGTAAGTACGGGCCACGAGGTCATCGCCACCACGCAGCGCGCGGACAAGTTCGACCAGCTCTGGCACCAGGGCGCGCGACCGGTGGCGCTCGACCTGCTGGACCGGTCGGCGGTCCGCGCCGTCGTCCTGGACGCCCAGCCGGAAGCGATCGTTCACCAGGCCACGGCGCTGTCGATGTTGGGCAACAACGTGCGCCGGTACAAGCAGCTGTTCCGGACGACCAACGATCTGCGCACCCGAGGCACCGCCAACCTGATCGCCGCCGGTCAGGAGTCCGGAGTCGAGCGCCTTGTCGTCCAGAGCTACTGCGGCTGGCCGTTCGCGGCCGAGGGCGGCTGGGTCAAGGACGAGGACGCCCCGCTCGAGCCTCACCCACCTGCGGTTTTCGCCGAAATGCTCGCGGCGATTCGTGAGCTGGAGCAGCTCGTGGCCAGCACGCCGGGCGGGGTGGTGCTTCGGTACGGCGGCCTGTACGGGCCGGGCACCTCGCTGGACGTGGACGGCCCGCAGGTCCTCGCCGTCCGAAAGCGGCGGCTCCCGCTCGTCGGGGACGCCGGTGGCTACTGGTCGTTCCTGCACGTGCACGACGCGGCGACGGCGGCCCTGGCGGCTCTCACGCGCGGTGCGGGGATCTACAACATCGTCGATGACGAGCCCGCGGCCGGGCGCGACTGGATCCCCTACCTCGCTGCGGTGGTCGGAGCCGAACCGCCGCGGCGGGTGCCGGTCTGGCTGGCGCGAATCGTCGCCGGCGAGGGCGCCGTGCGCGCCATGACGCGCGGACGGGCCGGCTCGAACGAGAAGGCCGAGCGCGAGCTGGCCTGGACGCCGAGCCGCAAGAGCTGGCGCGACGGATTCCGGGCCGAACTGGGCTGAGCGTTCCGTGGAGACCGTCAGCGGGCTTCGTGATCAGGGTGTCCAGCCGGTCTGCCGACCATTCGGCGCCAGCGCGTTGGTGAGGCCCGCACCCGGGAAGCTTCTCGGCGCAGGCATCGGCGAAACCGGTGATCACCGGCAGATCGGCTGTTGGCAGTTCAGCCATGTCTCGATGCAGCCGGCCCAGTTCCCGTCCCATCAGGGCGGCGTCGGCGGGGTAGCGGACATCAGGTGGTACGCCCGGCGCGAACTCGTAGCAGACGCCATAGCACCGGGCGCTACCGGCGAGGTTGAGCTCGTGGACGTACCGGCCGCGAATCGCCACGGGCGCGCACACCGTCCCGGTTCGATCGGCGAGGGCCGACACCGTCGCGACGCGCGCGCGCAACCACTGCGGCTCGACGTCGACCGCATCGAGGTCACTGCCGACCGCCGCTCTCGCTCGGTGAGAACCTTCGGACCGCCACGCCCACGGGATTCACCGTACGTAGAACTACTGACGTCCCGAACCGCGTTGACAGAAGGGCACCGGCACGCATGTGGACAAGCATGGCAGTTGCGGGCTCGGTGACGGCGCGGGTAACGGGCGCGCAGAGCGGATCTGATTGGCTGTGCGCATGACTCCGGCGTCGATCGTGACCACTGACTACCACACGGGCGGTGAGCCGTTCCGGATCGTGGCCCAACCACCGGTAGCCATCCCGGGGGGTTCGGTCGCCGAGCGTCGGGCCCGGGCGATCGAGGACAGGGATGTGCAGGCGCTACGCGCGCTCCTGTGCTCGGAGCCTCGTGGCCACGCCGACATGT
>JBDTGE010000032.1:0-4864 GCA_039937575.1 Jatrophihabitantaceae bacterium | reverse complement strand
GGCTCGTTCGGGCAGACGCTGAGCGACTCGGTGCGGACGGCGATCAAGGCGCGTACCGGAGTCGGCATGGTCGGTCTGGTCGGCGTGCTGTTGACCGGCCTGGGGTGGATCGGCAACCTGCGCGCCGCGATCGACGCGGTGTGGGGTCGCCGGCCGGCCCAGCGCAACTTCTTCCTCGGCAAGGCGATGAACCTGCTGGTGCTCGCCGGCCTGGGGCTGGGCATCGTCATCTCGCTCGGTCTGACCGTGGTCGGCACGGCGTCGACCGATCAGATCCTGCGGGTGCTCTCCCTCGACCACATCGCCGGCATCCACTACCTGGCCCAGGTGCTCGGCCTCGCGGTCGCGGTCGTCGGAGACTTCCTCATCTTCAGCTGGCTGCTGGTGCGGCTGCCGGTCGCGGACGTGCCGGCCCGCGTGGCGCTCAAGGGCGCGGTGTTCGCCTCGATCGGGTTCGAGGTCCTCAAGATCGTCGGGACGGTCACGATCGCCAAGTCGGCCGGCAGCCACACGGCCGGGCCATTTGCGTCACTACTGGCCGTGTTGATCTGGATCCAGCTCGTCGCGCGGTTCATGCTGTTCTGCGCGGCCTGGATGGCGGTGCTGACCGACGAGCAGGCGGTCCCGGCGCCGGTTCCCGTCGCGGCTGCGTCGTCTGACGAGCGCGAGCCGTCCGAGCCGATGAACTCGGCCGCACTGGGCGTCGCGCTAGTGGGGGCGGGCGCGCTGGCCGGGGCGGCGGCCGCCGTGTGGGCCGTGACGTCGCGGCGGGGTCGGGACTCCGACGACTGACGTCCTGGTGCGTGATCAGCTGCGCGCGTCCTGGTGCGTGATCAACTGCGCGATGTGGTCGCGGGACGACCAGAACTCGCAGTTGATCACCCTGATTCGGCGGGCCCGACGGATACTAGACCGATGGCGACTGACGGCTTTCACCCCGACCTGCCGGCCACGCGGCCGAACCTGCGGCACGTGCGCGCGGACGAGGTCGACGCCGACACGGCGCAGACGCCGGGCATGCAGCGCTTCGCTGCGATCAGCAACGCCGCGGTCGGGTCCGAGCGGCTCTGGATGGGGCAGACCCACGTCGGCCCCGCGATGCGGTCGAGCGATCACCACCACGGCGAGGCGGAGACCGCGATCTACGTCCTCAGCGGGACGCCGGAGTTCGTGTTCCTCGACGAGCACACCGGCGAAGAGGTCCGCCTGCGCGCCGCGCCCGGTGACTACGTCTTCGTGCCGCCGTACACGCCGCATCGCGAGGAGAACAACGACCCGGACGTCGAGGCCGTGGTCGTGATCGCGCGTAGCACCCAGGACGCGATCGTGATCAACCTGGAGTCCCTCTAGGGCCGCTGTCGCCTCCGATCAGCGGCCGGCGGCGTAGCCCTGCATGCCGCGGGGATTGGCCGCGGCCCGCAGGTGCGCGGTTCCCGGCTCGCGGCCGACGGCACACATCCGCCCGAGCGACCAGGCGTCGCTGACCACGAGCTCGTGCCCGCGCCGTCGTAGGTCGGCCAGGACGGCTGGATCGAACCGGTCCTCGATGACGAGCTGACGCGGGAACGCCTCGCGCGGGTAGAACGAGCTCGGGAAGTGTGTGCTGTGGAACGTCGGCGCGTCGATCGACTCCTGCAGGTTCATCGCGCCCAGCACGTGGTTGAGGAAGAACGAGAGCTGCCACTGGTCCTGCTGGTCGCCGCCGGGCGTCCCGAACGCGAGCACCGGCTCGCCGTCGCGCAACGCCAGGGACGGCGAGAGCGTGGTGCGCGGTCGCCGGCCGGGTGCGAGCGAGTTGGGCAGCCCGTCCTGCAGCCAGGCCATCTGCAGACGACTGCCGAGCGGGAACCCCAGCTCCGCGATGACCGGCGAGGACTGCAACCAGCCGCCGCTGGGCGTCGCCGCGACCAAGTTGCCCCACCGGTCGGCGACGCTGACGTGGCAAGTGTCCCCGCGCGCCTCGCCGGTGCGCGACACGGTCGGCTCGGCCGTCGTCGCGTCCCCGACCGGACGTGCACCGGATCGGCTTAGCGCGTCCGGCAGCACCGGCGGACGCCCGCTCGGGGAACCGGGTTGTAGCTCGGCCGAGGCGTCCGGACCGATGAGGGCCCGTCGCGTCGCCGAGTACGCCGGATCGAGCAGCGCGGCCATCGGGACGGGTGTGGCGTCGCCATACCAGGCCTCGCGATCGGCGAACGCCAGCTTGGCCGCCTCGACGACAGTGTGCACGAACTCCGCGGTGCCCGGGGCCGCGTCCAGCCCGTCGAGCAGCGCCAACTGCTGCAGCAGCACCGGTCCCTGACCCCATGGCCCGGTCTTGCACACCGTCCAGCCGTGGAAGTCCAGCGTGGCCGGCGGCTCGTACGACGGGCGCCAGGCGGCCAGATCGGCCCCGGTCAGCACGCCCGCGTGCCGTTCGCCGCTCGAGTCGCGCCACGCCTTCGGGACGAACGCATCGATCGCCTCGGCGACGAAACCGCTGGTCCACGACGCGAGCGCGTGATCGATCTGTCCCCCGCGATCGCCCGTTGCGCGCTCGGCCTCGGCGATCAGCCGCTGCAGGGTCGCGGCCCAGACGACGTTGCGATGCCAGGCGCCGACGGCCGGCGCGGCACCGTGGTCCAGGTACAGCTCGGCCGACGTCGTCCAGTCGTCGCGAAACAGCTCGGCCACGCTGGCGATCGTACGAATCATCGGCGGTAGCAGGGGAATCCCGGTGGTGGCGTAGTGCAGTGCGCTGTCCAGGACCTCGCGCAGGCTCTTGGTCCCGTGATCGCGCAGCAGAGTCAGCCACCCGGCCGTCGCGCCCGGGACGACCGCGGCCAGCGGCCCGGAGCCGGGGATCAGGTCCAGGCCCAGCCCGCGGTAGTGCGCGATCGACGCCGCGGCGGGGGCGACACCCTGCGCGCACAGGACGGTCGGCGCGGTCGACGGTCCGGCGAAGATCAGCGGGAGGTCGCCACCCGGACCGTTCAGGTGCGGCTCGACGACCTGCAGCGTGAAGCCGGCCGCCACCGCCGCGTCGAACGCGTTACCGCCGGACTCGAGCAGCGCCAGGCCGGCGGCCGAGGCGAGCCAGTGGGTGGAGGCGACCATGCCGAAGCTGCCCTGCAGTTCGGGCCGGGTGGTGAACACCCGCCCGACGCTACCGTCCGGCGACGATCAACACGTCCAGCGTGCGCGGACCGTGGACGCCCTCGACGCGGCGCAGTTCGATGTCGCTGGTCGCGCTCGGCCCGCTGATCCAGGTGAGTGGCGCGCGGGGGTCCAGGGCCGCCACCGCGTCGGGGACGATCGCGCGCACCTGGTCCGCCCGCAGGACGCACAGGTGGTAGTCGGGCACGAGTGTCAACGCCCGCCGGCCCTGGCCCGGTCCCGCGTCGAGCACGATCGTGCCGGTCTCGGCCACCGCGACGGCACACGTCGTGAGCACCGCACTGACGTCGTCGAGCTGGGCGACGGTCACCGGTTCGGGCACGAGCTGGACCGCGGGCAACCAGTCCGGTGGGAATCCGTCGGGAACCACGACACCACCTGCCGGTGTTGATGACTGTCGGCCGACAGCGCCTCCTCGCCCTGTAGGTCAGAACGTGATCCGGTCGAAGCTCGCTCCGGAGTCGTGGCTGAGATAAATGGCGGTGCCGGCGAGGACCACGACGGCCTGCGTGGCGGTTGTGAATCCCAGGTCGGCCCAGGGCAGGCCGCCGCTGGGCGCCGAGATCGACGAGTTCCTGATCGTCGCGCCGTCATCGGTCGTGCGCAGGATCGCGCTGCCGCCGCTCGCGACGGCCTCGAGCAGCACCCCGCGCCCGTTGTCGGTGATGCCGAACAGCCCGCTCGCCTGTATGCGCGAGGGACCCGCCTTGACCCAGCGCCGGCCACCGTCCGTGGTGCCGTACAGCTGGTATGACGCCGAACCGGCGGCGCCCTGGCTCTGGCACAGCGCATCCAGATGTGCGCTGTCGGCGACCGCGATGGTCGGGCTCGCCCGGTAGCTGCCGTCGGCCGGGCACGGGTTGGCTGCGCGGATCGGCGCGCTCGTTCCGTGACCGTGGTAGATGCCGGTGTCCAGCGGCAGATACCAGTCCGAGCCGTGGACCGTCAGGCCCCCGGGAGTCGCGTCGCCGGACAGCGGGGTGCTGACGGCCTGCCACTTGTCCCGGCCGATCGGTGATGCGTAGACCCGACTGGCCCGCGTGCAGTCGCCGCTCGACGGGCACGTCGTGGTGTTCGCGAAGACGTAGCCGCCGCCGGTCTCGATGTCGGTGACGACGCTGGTTGCGCCGCCGAGCTGTTCCCGCGTCCAGGTCGCCCCGCCGTCGTGGGTCGAGTACAGCTGGTCGACGCCGGCCCAGCCGTCGCTCTCGTTGGCGAAGCGCAGCACCGAAACCGCACCGTTGTGAGCGCTCGTGGAAGTGCCCAGCGAGGCGCGAGGCGCCGGTATCCCGCGCCAGGACCGGCCGCCGTCGCGGGTCCGCAGGATCGACGTGCAGGGGGCGCTGGAGCACGGTGCCGTGCCGAGTACCCAGCCGATGTCCGCGCTCACGAACGTCGTCGACGTCGGGGTGAACCTGGCCGGGACCGGTCCGCCGCTCGGCCCCACGGGGGCCGACGGGGTGGACGTGGGTGACGCGCCGCCGCCGGTCGTGGTCGCGGTCGCGGTCGTCGAGCCCGGTGTCGACGAACTGGCCGGCCGGCTCGACTTCGAAGTCGGGTCCGATGAGCCCGCGTGGCTGCTCGGCCCGCTCGAACTACAGGCCGAGGCGAGACTGAGAACGAGCAGACCCGCGGCCACTGCGGTCGTTGTCCTGCGGTTCGAGATCACGTTCTCCTCCGGTGTCGTGTTCGGGACCCTCCCTAGGTT
>JBDTGE010000031.1:0-16326 GCA_039937575.1 Jatrophihabitantaceae bacterium | reverse complement strand
GAGGACGCAGTCGCCGCCGGCGCGACCGTCCTGGCCGGCGGCCGGCCCCGCCCCGACCTCGGCCCGATGTTCTACGAGCCGACCGTGCTCACCGGCGTCACCCCGGCCGCGAAGTGCTTCGGCCAGGAGACTTTCGGTCCGTTGGTGTCGATCTACCGATTCCACGATGTGGACGACGCGATCGCGCGGGCCAACGACAGCGCCTACGGGCTGAACGCGAGCGTCTGGTCCCGGAGCGGTCGGCAGGGCCGGGCCGTCGCTGCCCGGCTGCACGCCGGGACCGTGAACATCAACGAGGGCTACGCGCCGGCGTGGGGCTCGGTCGACGCGCCGATGGGCGGCCTCGGTGACTCCGGGCTCGGCCGCCGGCACGGCTCGGAGGGGCTGCTCAAGTACACCGAGGCGCAGACCGTCGCGCGGCAGCGCTACCTGAACCTGGCCCCGCCCGGGAACGTCACGCACGCCGGCTTCGCCAAGGTAATGACCCGCTCACTCGCGCTGCTGCGGCGCATCGGCTGGCGCTGAGGTGTCGGTTGAGCTGGCGCCTTTGCGTTGCGGTGGCGCTTAGTTGATGCAGCCGGCGTCCAGTGGCTTGGTCGGGATCGCGGTCGGTGTGGTCGGTGCGGTCGGCGTCGCCGTCGCGCTCGAGCGCACCGACAGGCCGTCCGCGCCCAGGATCAGCGTGAGCGTCGTGACGTTGGTCTTGTCCAGCACCACGTCCTTGGGCAGTTCGGCGGCGAGCGCCTTGGCCGCCGCCTCCATGCCACTCGCGAACTGGATCGTGGTCGCGGCCTGAGTCCCGGTCTGCGAGTCGACCGTCGGGTGGAACCCGAGGCCGGCCAGGCGGGTCGCGTTCTTCTGGGCCGCGCCGGCGCTCTGGCCACCGTTGACGACGCGTACGGTCACCGTGCTCGGGTCGGCCGCCGTTACGTTGCCCAGGATCGCCTGGCCGGTGCCGAGCAGGTTGCGCACGAACTGCTGGACCTGCGAGGTGTCGATGATCTCCACGTTCTGGCTGGCGCCGCCGATCGAGACGTTGCCGAAGCGCACGAAGGGGATCGTCTGGCCGGCGATGTTGTTGGCTTTCAGACCGCTGATCTGACCGGCGAACTGCAGGACGTTGAACCCCGGGCCGACCGAAAGGGAGCTGTCGATGGCGCCGATGAGATTGCTCAGCCGGCTCGGGTTCAACAGCGTTCCCGCCGAGGCGATCTTGCGGAAGGCCGCGGTGAGGAAGTACCGCTGGCGGGCGACGCGGTCGATGTCGCCGTTGGGCAGGCCGTGGCGCTGGCGCACGAACTCCAGCGCGGTCACCCCCTGGATGTTGTGCACGCCGGCCGAGAGCACCAGACCGGAGCCGCCGTCCGAGCCTGCGGCCGTGTTGTGGGCGACCGTGTCGTCGACGCTGTGGCAGAGGTTCACCGTCACGCCGCCGATCGCGTTGCTGATCCGCACGAACCCGAGCAGGTCGACCTGCACGAAGTTGTCCAGCGTGAGCCCGGTGAGGTTCGTGACCGTCTGAATCAGCAGGCTGGCCCCGGCACCGCGCTTCTGGTTAGTCGTGCCGCTGGTGTTGCTGTACCCGAGGGCGTAGGCCGCGTTGAGCTTGTTCATCCCGTAGCCGGGGATGTTGACGTACGCGTCGCGCGGCAGCGAGATCAGCGTGGCCTTCTTCCCGTTGGCCGGCACGTGCACGATCATCATCGTGTCCGTGGCCAGGCTGCCGCCGTCGCGACCGACCTTCAGCTCCCGCACCTCGGCGTTGGTCATGTTCGTGCGATCGTCGTTGCCCGCGATCAGGATGTTCTGGTCCGTGCCGTCGATGTCGTGCTTGCTCGGCTGGGTCACCGTCGGGATGGGCAGCACGTTCAGGTTGCTGTTGAGGTCGTGGTACTTCTGCCAGCCGTAGGCGAACCCGAGCAGCAGCAGCGTCGACACCACCGTCGCCACGACCTTGACGCCGAGCAGGGCGATCGCTCCAAGGCCGGAGTGGGCACCGAGGTTCGAGTGGGCGGGCATGACGCGGAGATTACATTCGAGCGCCCCTGAGGATCGCTGAGCGGTTCAGCGGCCCCTGATGTTCGGGCCCTGATGTTCGGGCCATCGCGGCGTCGGCCCGAACATCCGGCCCGGCTGAAGTAGCGTGATGCAGGCTCTTCGCACTCGGCGTCGCAGCGCGGGCAGGCAGAAACGGTGGACGAGGCTCCTCATGTGCACTCCGGAGCAGCACCGGGCCCTTCCCGGGGTGTCCTATGTGATGCCCGTGCTGAACGAGGCCGGGTACGTCGAGTCGGCCGTGGCCAGCATCCTGGCCCAGGACTATCCCGGGGCGACCGAGGTGGTGCTCGCCCTCGGCCCCTCGACGGACGACACGAACGCGATCGTGGACCGGCTCAAGCGCGCCGATCCGCGCATCCAGACGGTCGACAACCCCGGCGTGGACATCCCGATCGGCCTCAACCTGGCCATCCGGGCGTGCACCAACCCGTTGATCGTGCGGGTCGACGCCCACACCGAGCTGCCGGCCGGCTACACGACGCGGGCGGTGACGACGCTGGTCCGCGAGGGCGCCGCGAACGTCGGCGGGATCATGGTCGCGGTCGGCAAGCCGGGGCTCCAGGCGGCGGTGGCCCGCGCGTACAACAGCCGGCTCGGGCTGGGCGGCGGGGCCTACCACAGCGCGGACGAGCAACCGGGCGAGGCGGAGTCGGCCTACCTCGGTGTCATGCGCAAGGACGCCCTCGCCGAGATCGGGTACTTCGACGAGTCGCTGCGCCGCGGCGAGGACTGGGAGCTGAACCACCGGCTGCGCGAGGCCGGCCATCTGGTCTGGCTCGACCCGTCGCTGCGCGTGAACTACTGGCCGCGCAGCACGTTGACGTCGCTGCTGCGGCAGTTCTACGCGACCGGCGTGTGGCGCGGCGAGCTCGTGCGCCGGCTGCATCGCCGCAACTCGCTGCGATTCTTCGCGCCGCCGGTGCTGGTCGTGGCCACCGGCGCGGCGATCGTGCTGGTACCCGTGGCGGCCGGTGTCGGCGCCGGCTGGCTGGCCTGGCTGGCGGCCGGGTTCGGGGCCGGGCCGGTGGCCTACCTGGCGCTGCTGGCCGCAGTCGCGGTCAGCGGCGGCGGCACGGTGGGCGACCGCGGGCGGTACACGCTGGTGCTCGCGAGCATGCACTACGCCTGGGGCGCCGGGTTCCTGCTCGGCACGGTGCGCGGGGCGCGCGACGCCGTGGACACCTCCCGGGCGCCTTCCGCGGGCTGATCCGGTCAGCCGGCAGGAACGCACGAGGACGCCACTAGGCTGGGCGGGCCGTGCCCACCGAAGACATCATCACCGAGACACCTGGAGTTGCCGTGGCCCGCGTGGTCGTCGACGTCGTGCTCAAACCGGAGATCCTGGACCCGCAGGGCCAGGCCATCGTGGGCGCGCTGGCCCGACTGGGCGTGGCGGGGGTCAACGCGGTCCGGCAGGGCAAGCACTTCGAGCTCGAGGTCGAGGACAGTGTTGACGATGAGGCGATCGCGAAGATCGCCGACACCCTGTTGGCCAATCCGGTGATCGAGAACTTCACCATCCACCGCTGACCGGCCGATCGTGCAGCTCGGGCCGGGCGCTCGAGAGTTGCGCGATCGGGCCGGGGCAGTGACCGGTAGCCTGGGGCCGTGCCGTTTCGCGTTGGTGTGGTCACCTTTCCTGGCAGCCTCGACGATCGGGATGCGGCGCGAGCCGTGCGGATCGCGGGCGCCGAAGCCGTCTCGCTGTGGCACGCCGACCCGTCGCTGCACGACGTCGACGCGGTGATCCTGCCCGGCGGCTTCAGCTACGGCGACTACCTGCGCTGCGGCGCCATCGCCCGCTTCGCGCCGGTCATGGACGCGGTGATCGCGGGCGCGAAGGACGGGCTGCCGGTGCTCGGCATCTGCAACGGGTTCCAGGTGCTGTGCGAGTCGCACCTGCTGCCCGGCGCACTGATCCGCAACGACCACCGCCGGTTCATCTGCAAGGAGCAGGTCCTGCGGATCGAGAACACCGCGACCGCGTGGACGTCGAGCTACCGCCCGCGCCAGGAGATCGTCGTCCCGCTCAAGAACGGTGAGGGCGGCTTCGTCGCCGATCGGCGCACGCTGGACGAGCTCGAGGCCGAGGGCCGCGTCGTCGCGCGCTACCTGGACGGGAACCCGAACGGCAGCTACCGCGCCATCGCCGGCATCTGCAACCCGGCGGGCAACGTCGTCGGCCTGATGCCACACCCCGAGCACGCCGTCGAGGCGCTCACCGGACCGGGGACGGACGGGCTGGGCTTCTTCCTGGGCCTGGTCGTCGACGAGGACGCAGCGTGAGCCACGCCGGCGACGCAGGATCGGTGAGCGGCGTCGACACGGTCGAGCTCGCGCAGCGGACGCCCGAGCAGCCGCAGCCCTACGCCGAGCTGGGTCTGGCCGAGGACGAGTACGCCCGCGTCCGCGAGATCCTGGGCCGCCGCCCGACCAGCTCCGAGCTGGCCATCTACTCGGTGATGTGGAGCGAGCACTGCTCGTACAAGTCCTCCCGCATCCACCTCAAGCAGTTCGCCCAAAGGGCTCCGAAGACCGACGCGCTGCTCGTCGGGATGGGCGAGAACGCCGGAGTCGTGGACGTGGGCGACGGCTGGGCGGTCACGTTCAAGATCGAGTCGCACAACCACCCGTCCTACGTCGAACCGCATCAGGGCGCGGCCACCGGCGTCGGCGGCATCGTGCGCGACATCCTGACGATGGGGGCCCGCCCGATCGCGGTCATGGACTCGCTGCGCTTCGGCCGCATCGACGCACCGGACACCCAGCGGGTGCTGCCCGGAGTGGTCGCGGGCATCGGCGGTTACGGCAACTGCCTCGGGCTGCCCAACATCGGCGGCGAGGTGTACTTCGACGACTCGTACGCCGGTAACCCGCTGGTCAACGCGCTGTGCGTCGGCGTCCTGCGCACCGACGGCATCAAGCTGGCCAAGGCCGACGGGCCGGGCAACCACGTCGTGCTGTTCGGAGCGCGCACCGGCGGCGACGGCATCGGAGGGGCGTCGGTCCTGGCGAGCGCGACCTTCGAGAGCGCGGGCAAGACCAAGCGTCCGTCGGTCCAGGTCGGCGACCCGTTCGCCGAGAAGGTGCTCATCGAGTGCTGTCTGGAGATCTTCGCCGCCGACCTGGTGGTGGGCATCCAGGACCTCGGCGCCGCCGGCCTGTCCTGCGCGACGACCGAGCTGGCGGCGGCCGGTACCGGCGGGATGGACGTCGACCTCGATCTGGCCCCGCTGCGCGACGACACGCTCGGGCCCGAAGAGATCCTGATGAGCGAGTCCCAGGAACGCATGATGGCGGTGGTGACGCCCGCCAAGCTCGAGGCGTTCCTGGGCCTGTGCGCGAAGTGGGACGTGCTCGCCACCGTCATCGGGACGGTCACCGACACGGGCCGGCTGCGGATGCGCTGGCACGGCGAGATGATCGTCGACCTCCCGCCGCGGACCGCCGCACTCGAGGGGCCGCAGTACCGGCGCCCGATCGAGCGACCGCTGGACCAGGACGCGATCAACACCCACGACGGCCACGACTTGCCCCGTCCACGCACCGCGGCCGAGCTCCGGGCGACCGTCCTGCAGATGGCGGCCGCGCCGAACCTGGCTGACAAGTCGTGGATCACCGACCAGTACGACCGGTTCGTCATGGGCAACACGGTGCTGGCCCAGCCCGAGGACGCCGGCATGGTCCGCCTGGACGAGTCGACGACGCGCGGGATCGCCCTGTCGACTGACGGCAACGGCCGGTACTCGCGGCTGGACCCGTACGCGGGCGCCAAGCTCGCACTGGCCGAGGCGTACCGCAACGTAGCGACGACCGGCGCCCGCCCGCTCGCGGTCACGAACTGCCTGAACTTCGGCTCGCCCGAGGACCCGGCCGTCATGTGGCAGTTCACCGAGGCCGTGCGCGGTCTGGCCGACGGCTGCCTGGCGCTCGGGACTCCGGTCACCGGTGGCAACGTCAGCTTCTACAACCAGACGGGGACGACGGCGATCCTGCCCACCCCGGTCATCGGCGTGCTCGGCGTGATCGACGACGTCGCGCGCCGGACGCCGCAGGGGTTCCGCACCGACGGCGGTCTGGTCTACCTGCTCGGCGACACCCGCGACGAGTTCGGCGGGTCGGAGTGGGCCAACGTCGTCCACGGTTACCTCGGGGGCCGCCCGCCGGCCGTCGACTTCGCGCGCGAGCGGTTGCTCGCAGACATCCTGATCAACGCCTCGCGGGACGGGCTGATCGACTCCGCGCACGACCTGGCCGAGGGCGGCCTGGCCCAGGCGCTGGTCGAGTCGTGCCTGCGCGGGCATGCGGGGGCGCGCGTTGTGCTGCCCGAGGGGATCGACCCGTTCGTCGCGCTGTTCAGCGAGTCGACGGGCCGGGTGATCGTCAGCGTGCCGCGCAGCGAACAGGTCCGGTTCACCGACATGTGCACGGCGCGCGGCCTGCCGCACGTGCGCGTCGGCGTCGTCGACCTGTTGTCCTCGACACTCGACGTCCAGGGCCAGTTCACGATCCCGTTACGTGAGCTGCGGGACGCCTGGTCGGGCCTGTTCGCCGCGCACTTCGGCTGAGCGCGTCCGGGTGCGGATCTTGTTGCGTACAGGTGGCCCGAGAGCTCTGGCCGCAACAAGATCCATCGCAGCACCTGCGATCTTGTTGCGTACGGGTCGTCCTGACCGCAGGCGCGCAACAAGATCAACCGGGGCGCGGGCGCGGAGATGAGCACCAAGATCGTCGCCCAGGTCGCCGCCTTCGCCGAGCAGTGTGCCGCGCTCGCCGACTGGCTGGCCGAGCTGCCCGCCGAATCGCTCGACCGTCCGTCGGCGCTCGACGGCTGGGACGTTCGTACCCTGGCTGGGCACCTGGCGCTTGTCCGCCGCGGGCTGATCGAACTGCTTGGTGTGCCCGGTGACGGACCGCCGATCCCGCTGGCGCAGTTCTACGCACGACGTCGGCCGGAGCCGGACGAGGGTGAGAGCGGCACGCGGCGCACCGCAGCGGAGCGTAACCGAGTACTCATCGCGACGCACACCCCGCCGGACCTGGTCCGCGCGCTGCGCGACACCGAAGATCTCCTCTCCGCGAGCGAGGGCGTCGAGGACCGCACCGTCGTCCGTACCGCGCGTGGCCCGATCACCGCACTGGACTGGGTGAACACCCGGATCCTCGAGCTGGTCGTGCACTGCGACGACCTGTCCCGCTCGCTGGCCGACCGGTCGCCGGTGCCGCTGCAACGCGCCGCCCTGGCGACGGCCGTCCGCACCCTGGCCGAGGTCCTGGCCGCCCAGGCGCCCGGACGCTCGGTCGAGGTCCGGGTGCCACCGTTCGTCGCCGTCCAGGCCATCGAGGGGCCGCGGCACACGCGAGGCACGCCGCCGAACGTGGTCGAGACCGACCCGCTCACGTGGCTCCGGCTGGCGACCGGCCGGACGGAGTTCGCGGCCGAGGCCCGGGCGGGCACCGTACGCGCGAGCGGCCTACGCGCCGACCTGACGCCCTACCTGCCCGTCCTCAGCTGACCGCGTTACCCCGCAGACGGTGATACCCAGCGATCGCTATCACCGTCAGCGGGCGGCTCGACGCGCCGACCACAGCGACAGCGCCAGCAGCACGAGCGCGGCGCCGACCGGCAACCACCAGGCGGCGACGTCGGCGTGCACCAGCGCGACCGTCACACCCAGTGCTACGACGACCCCGGCCGCGATCCGCCAGTCGTCCCCGACGATGAAGTCCCACCAGAACGCACCGAACGCGCGCAGCCCCCGGACGAGCGCGGTCATGCGACACCCGCCGGCGAGCGCTCACGACGGAGCACGGCGACGGCACCCAACGCGAACACCAGGACGACCGCGATCAGCACCGGCAGTGCGGCGTCGGCGCCCGGCCACGACGCTCCGGCGCCCTCAGCCCCCCAGAACGCGCCGAAGGAGGTCAGCATGACCCCGACGCCGAACTTCAACGTGTTCTCAGGGACGCGCGCCAGCGGGCCGCGCACGAACACCCCGCCGAGCGTCACCAGCACGATCGCCGCGGCCGCGCCGAGCACCGCCAGGCCAATGCGCCCCTGGTTGGTCCCGAACGTCAGCACGATGAACACCACCTCGAGGCCCTCCAGGACAACGCCCTTGAACGAGAGGGTGAAGGAGTACCAGTCGGCGACGAGCGGCCGCGAGGTCGCCGATGCCGCGGCGGCCGACGCCTGTTCGCGCGCGTAGATCGCATCCTCGTCGTGCAGTGCCTTCAGCCCGGACGCCCGCATGATCGCCTTGCGCAGCCAGCCCAGCCCGAACACCAGCAGCAGGCCGCCGACGATCAGCCGCAGCGAGTCCAGGGGCACCTGCCGCAGTGCGGGACCGAGCGCCGCGACCACGACGGCGAGCACCACGAGCCCGGCGGCGACACCCTGGAGCGCCGAGCGCCAGCCGCGGGTCAGCCCGACGGCCAGCACGATGGTCAGCGCCTCGACCGACTCGACCGCGCAGGCGGCGAACACGGCCAGGACCAGGATCAGATCACCCATGATGGGCCCGAGTCAGCACGCGATCACGGTACGCGTGCGCAACGCGTTCAGGCCCGCGGCGGGCGAACTCGGCCGGCCCGCGACGCGGCTGACCGATCGCCCCGGATCTCGCCCGTACACTGGAGCCGTGGCCAGCGCTGAGCATCCCACCGGACCTGCCCGCACACCCCTACCCAGCACCCGCGGTCTTCGCGGCGACGGTCGGCTGAACCACGAACTGCTCCCCGGCGAGAAGGGGCCACAGGACGCGTGCGGCATCTTCGGCGTCTGGGCTCCGGGTGAGCAGGTGGCCAAGCTGTCCTACTTCGGCCTGTACGCGCTGCAGCACCGCGGGCAGGAGTCGGCCGGGATCGCGGTCAGCGACGGCTCCACCCTGCTGGTCTACAAGGACCTCGGCCTGGTCTCCCAGGTCTTCGACGAGGCCACGCTGGCCACGCTGCAGGGCCACATCGCCGTCGGGCACACGCGCTACTCGACGACGGGTTCGACGACGTGGGAGAACGCCCAGCCGAGCTTTCGCACCACGAGCACCGGCACCGGGGTAGCGCTCGGGCACAACGGCAACCTGGTCAACACCGCCGAGCTGTTCGCCCAGGCCCGGGCCGAGGGCCTGCTCGGCCGCGGCACCGGCGCGACCACCGACTCCGACCTGCTCACCGCCCTGCTTGCCGGCCGTCCGGACGTGAGCATCGAGCACGCCGCGATGGACGTCCTGCCCAAGCTGCGCGGCGCGTTCTGCCTGGTCTTCATGGACGAGCACACGCTGTACGCGGCGCGCGATCCGCAGGGCGTGCACCCGCTCGTCCTGGGCCGGCTCGAGCGCGGCTGGGTCGTCACGTCCGAGACCGCAGCGCTGGACATCGTCGGCGCAACGTTCGTCCGCGAGATCGAGCCGGGCGAGCTCGTCACGATCGACGCCGACGGGCTGCGCTCGCAGAGCTTCGCCCCGCCGGCGCCCAAGGGGTGCGTGTTCGAGTACATCTACCTGGCCCGCCCGGACACCACGATCGCCGGGCGCAGCGTGCACTCCACCCGGGTCGAACTCGGACGCCGCCTGGCCCGCGAGCACCCGGCCGTCGCCGACCTGGTGATCCCGGTGCCCGAGTCCGGCACCCCGGCGGCGATCGGTTACGCCGAGGAGTCGGGCATCCCGTACGGCGTCGGCCTGGTCAAGAACTCCTACGTCGGCCGTACGTTCATCCAGCCGTCACAGACGATCCGTCAGCTCGGCATCCGGCTCAAGCTCAACCCGCTGCGTGACGTGATCCGCGGAAAGCGGCTCGTGGTCGTCGACGACACGATCGTCCGCGGCAACACCCAGCGGGCGCTGATCCGCATGCTGCGCGAGGCCGGGGCGCTGGAGGTCCACGTCCGCATCTCGGCCCCGCCGGTCAAGTGGCCCTGCTTCTACGGCATCGACTTCGCCTCCAAGGCCGAGTTGCTGGCCAACGGGCTGGACGACAACGGCATCCGGGCCTCGATCGGCGCCGACTCGCTGGGCTACGTGTCCCTCGACGGCCTGGTCGCCGCCACCGAACAGCCCAAGACCCGGCTGTGCCGGGCCTGCTTCGACGGCGTGTACCCGATCGAGCTTCCGGACATCGTCGGCAAGCACGTGCTCGAGGGCATCGAGAAGTCCGTCGCCGGCCGCGAACCCGAGCACATGGCGAGCTTCTCGGCCGAGGACGCGCTCACCCGCCCGTGACTGAGGGCCGATCGCCGGGCGGTCGGCTCCTGGCCGCCGGGTACCCTCGGTCCGTGACGTCATACGCCGCCGCCGGGGTCGACATCGAGGCGGGCGAGCGCGCCGTCGAGCTGATGAAGGCGTCGGTCAAACGCACCCGCCGGCCCGAGGTCCTGGGCGGGCTGGGCGGTTTCGCCGGCCTGTTCGACCTCGACCTGACCAGGTACCCGCAGCCGGTGCTGGCCAGCTCGACCGACGGGGTCGGCACCAAGATCGCGATCGCGCAGGCGGTCGACCGGCACGACACGATCGGCATCGATCTCGTCGCGATGGTGGTCGATGACCTGGTGGTCGTCGGCGCCGAGCCGCTGTTCCTGTCCGACTACATCGCGACCGGGAAGGTGGTGCCGGAGAAGATCGCGGCCATCGTCAGCGGGATCGCCGAGGGCTGTGTCCAGGCCGGCTGCGCGCTGGTCGGGGGCGAGACGGCCGAGCATCCGGGCCTCATGGGGGTGGACGAGTACGACGTGTCCGGCACCGGCGTCGGTGTGGTCAACGCCGACCGGATCCTGGGGGCGGAGCGGGTGGCACCGGGCGACGTCCTGATCGCGTTCGGCTCGTCCGGCCTGCACTCCAACGGCTACTCGCTGGTGCGGCATGTCCTGCTCGAGCGGGGCGGCCTGGCCCTGGACGCGACGCCGGATCTGCTCGGTGGACGCACCCTGGCCGACGAACTGCTCACCCCGACCCGCGTCTACGCGCTGGACTGCCTGGCCCTCGCGGCCGACGCGGGCGCGCACGCGTTCTCCCACATCACCGGCGGCGGTCTGGCCGGCAACCTGGTCCGGGTCCTGCCGCCGCACGTCGACGCGGTCGTCGACCGGTCCACCTGGACACCCCAACCGATCTTCGAGCTCATCGCCCGGACCGGTTCGGTCAGCCGCGAGCAGCTGGAGCTGACCTTTAACCTGGGGGTGGGCATGATCGCCGTCGTCCCGGCCGATCGCGCCGAGGACGCCCTGGGCCTGGCGCGATCACGCGGCCTGCCGGCCTGGCCGGTCGGTGCGGTGCGTCCGGGCAGCGGAAAGGTCACGTTGAGCGGGGACTACGGTGGTGAACTGTCCACCTGGCGTTGACGTGCCAGTCAACTTCGAAGATCGTCTGGCACGAAATGACGGACCCGAAACGGGTCGAAATCAACGGCTGGCTTGCAGCCAATCGCCGCGGTCGTCCTCGTCGTCCTCATCGCTGTCGACCGTCTCGGTCGCGTACGACCCGGACGAGCCGAGCTCACGCTGGAGGGCATCCAGGTCGGTTTGCTGGGAGCTGTACTTGAGATCCCGAGCGACTTTCTGCTGCTTCGCCTTCGCACGGCCGCGGCCCATGGCTCGACCCCCTCGCTCGCACGTTCATCCGGCGGTAGTGGCTCGAAGCGGTGCCGCCGGGAAATTTGTCATTGTCGTCGGCCCAGCGTACCTCGCGGCGAAGTCCGCTCGCACGCAGTAGCGCTGGGGCGGTAAATGACCGGTTTTGGCCGTGTTCGCAACAGCCGACGAATCGGACAGGGGACGAGTCTGTGGCACACAGTGGACACCTCAGCGCGGGCGAGTGGGCATGGTGCGTCCGGATATGCATACTGTGGACGTACCGCGGATCAGGACCCGTGGTGCATGCCTGCGGGACAGGACCTCGTAGGTGATTCCCTGAAGGGGGTTTTTCATGACGTCTCCTCGTCAGCGTCCAGAGGCAGAACCACTGCTTACCCCGTCCGAGGTCGCGACGCTTTTTCGCGTCGACCCGAAGACGGTTACGCGGTGGGCCAAGGCCGGCAAGCTGACCTCGATCCGCACTCTCGGTGGCCACCGTCGCTACCGTGAGTCCGAGGTTCGCGCGCTGCTCGAAGGCAACACCCAGGCAACGGTCGACGCATAACCGCGTCCACCTGCGCACGGATGCGCCGCGCCGAAGCCACCGCTACTGCGGTTTCGGTGCGGCGTTTTGCTTTAACGCTCTCTCATTGCGGTGCGACCCCGCCGACCTAGGATCGCGGGTATGACGCGAGCCCTCTCCTACTCCAGCGGCACCTCGTCCGTCCCCCTGATCGGGCAGACGATCGACGCCAACCTGCGCCAGGCCGTGTCCCGGTTCGGCGAACGCGACGCGGTCGTGGACGTCGCGTCCGGGCGCCGCCTGACCTACGCGCAGCTGCACCGCGCGGTCGATGAGGTGGCCTGTGGGTTGCTGGCCCGCAACATCGTCAAGGGCGACCGGGTCGGTATCTGGGCGCCGAACTGCCTGGAGTGGTTCCTGGTCCAGTACGCGACCGCGCGTATCGGCGCCATCCTGGTCAACATCAACCCGGCCTACCGCACGCACGAGCTGGAGTACGTCCTGCGGCAGGCGGAGATCGGCACGCTGGTGTCGGCCGTCGCGTTCAAGACGAGCGACTACCGCGGCATGCTCGACCAGGTGCGGGGCGGGCTGCCCGTGCTGCGCGACGTCGTGTTCATCGGCGACCGGACGTGGGATGCGCTGCTCGCCGACGGGGCGGCGGTGACCGGCGAACAGGTCGACGCGCGCGCGGCGACCCTGTCCTTCGACGACGCGATCAACATCCAGTACACCTCCGGGACCACCGGGTTCCCGAAGGGCGCGACCCTCTCGCACCACAACATCCTCAACAACGGGTTCTTCGTCGGCGAGGGCATGCACTACAGCGAGCAGGACCGGATCTGCGTGCCGGTGCCGTTCTATCACTGCTTCGGGATGGTGATGGGCAATCTGGCCTCGACCAGCCATGGTGCCTGCGTGGTCATCCCGGCGCCCGGCTTCGACCCGGCGGACACGCTGCGAGCCGTCCAGGACGAGCGATGCACCTCGTTGTACGGCGTGCCGACGATGTTCATCGCCGAACTGGGGCTGGCCGACTTCGCCTCCTACGACCTGTCCTCGCTCCGTACGGGGTGCATGGCCGGGTCGCCGTGCCCGGTCGAGGTGATGAAGCGGGTCATCAGTGAGATGCACATGCAGGACGTCACCATCTGCTACGGGATGACCGAGACGTCACCGGTGTCGACACAGACCGGCTCGGACGACTCACTCGATCGGCGCGTTTCGAGCGTGGGACGGGTGCACCCGCACTTGGAGGTGAAGGTCGTCGATCCCGAGACCGACCTGGCCGTACCCGTCGGCGAGACCGGCGAGTTCTGCACCCGCGGGTACTCGGTGATGTCCGGCTACTGGAACGAGCCGGGGAAGACGGCCGAGGTCCTGCGCGAGGGCTGGATGCACACCGGCGATCTGGCCACCATGGACGCGGGCGGCTACCTGAACATCGTCGGACGGATCAAGGACATGGTCATCCGCGGCGGCGAGAACGTGTACCCGCGCGAGATCGAGGAGTTCCTGTACACCCACCCGGACGTCGTTGACGCGCAGGTGATCGGCGTGCCGGACGCGAAGTACGGCGAGGAGCTGATGGCCTGGGTGCGGCTGCGCGTGGGTGCCGAGCCGTTGACCGACCAGGCGCTGCGCGCGTACTGCGAGGGTAAGCTCGCGCGCTACAAGATCCCGCGCTACGTCCATGTGGTCCAGGACTTCCCGATGACCGTCACGGGCAAGGTCCGCAAGGTGCAGATGCGCGAAGAAGCCGTGAAGCTGCTCGGGCTGCAGGACGCCGCGGCCACCAGGCACGCCTGAGCGATCGGCCGCCGTAGGTGTAACTGATTTGCGTTCGCGCCGGTGCAGGTAGATAGTTGCGGACAGCAACTAGTTGCACGTCGCACGTAAATGAACGGATCTCGAAGATGTCAGCTCTGCCCGCCGCCGCGCCCGTCCTCAACGAGGACCTGGTCGACGTCGCCGATGCGTTCACCCGGCTGATGCGCACCTACATTCGGACGCGGACCCAGGTCCTGGCCGCGGCGTCGCACGACGTCGAGTGGTCCGCGCACATGGTGCTCAAGGCCCTGGCCAGCGACGGCACGATGCGCTCGAGCCAGATTGCCGACCTGCTCCAGGCCGATCCGTCGACGGTCAGCCGTCAGGTGGCCGCGCTGGTCAAGGACGGGCTGGTCGAGCGGCGGGCCGATCCCGAGGACGGCCGGGCCTGCCTGCTCGTGCTCACCGACCGCGCCGGTGGTGTGCTCAAGCGACAGGACGCGATCCGCCACCAGCACTTCGACCAGATGCTGGCCGGGTGGAACGAGCGCGACCTGCGCAAGTTCAGCACGCTCCTGCAACGCTTCACCGAAGACTTCGAATCCGCCAGCCTCGACTGGCTATCCGAGCTCGCTGACTCCCAGCGCGGTTCGGCAGAAGGGAAGAGTTGATGACCGCGCTCCCAAAGATGCCGGCTCGTGCGGGGGAGCTGACCCACAAGCAGATCCTGACGATCCTCAGTGGCCTGATGCTCGGCATGTTCCTCGCCTCGCTCGACCAGATGATCGTCTCGACCGCGATCCGGACGATCGGTGACGACCTGCACGGCCTGGCCGCGCAGGCGTGGGTCACGACGGCGTTCCTGATCACCTCGACGATTGCGACGCCCCTGTACGGCAAGCTCTCGGACATCTACGGACGCAAGCCACTGTTCCTCTTCGCGATCACGGTCTTCATCATCGGGTCGGCGCTGTGCGGTCTGGCGACCTCGATGTACATGCTCGCCGCGTTCCGCGCGTTCCAGGGCATCGGCGCCGGTGGCCTGATGTCGCTCGCCTTCGCGATAATCGGTGACATCATCCCGCCCCGCGAACGCGCCCGCTATCAGGGCTACTTCATGGCCGTCTTCGCGACCTCCTCGGTGCTCGGCCCGGTGGTCGGCGGGTTCCTCGCCGGCACCCCGCACATCCTGGGCGTCAGCGGCTGGCGCTGGATCTTCTACATCAACGTGCCGATCGGGATCCTCGCCCTCGTCGTCGTCACCAAGGTGCTGCAGATCGAGCATCATCGCCGGGACCACCGCATCGACTGGATGGGCGCGGGCGCGCTCGTCGTCGGCCTGGTGCCGCTGCTCGTCGTCGCGGAGCAGGGTCAGTCGTGGGGCTGGGCGGCGCCGTCCTCGATCGCCTGCTACGTGGTCGGTGTCCTCGGCCTGGTCGCGTTCGTCCGGGTGCAGCACCTGATGGGCGACGAGGCGCTGATCCCGCTTCGACTGTTCCGTACCGGGGTGTTCGCGGTCGGATCGGCCCAGTCGTTCGTGATCGGCATCGGCATGTTCGGCGGCATGATGTCCATCCCGCTGTACCTGCAGATCGTCAAGGGGGCCTCACCCACGAAGGCCGGCCTGCTTATCCTGCCCATGGTCGCCGGCATGATGATCGCCTCGCTCACCGCCGGCCAGGTCACCGCGCGGACCGGTCGCTACAAGATTTTCCCGGTCATCGGCAGTGCGCTTCTGGTGACCGGCCTGCTGCTGCTCTCGACGGTCGGGGCCGACACCTCGCTGGTGCACACCGACCTGTTCATGGTCGTGTTCGGCGCCGGCCTGGGGCTGAGCATGCAGTCGATCGTGCTCGCGATGCAGAACGCCGTGCCACCGTCGGACATGGGGGTTGCGACATCGTCGACCACGTTCTTCCGCCAGGTGGGCGGCACCCTCGGTGCGGCGGTGTTCCTGTCGATCCTGTTCTCCTCGGCCAAGCCGAAGATCAAGGCCGAGTACGACAAGGCCGGCGCCACCAAGGCGTTCCAGGACGCGGCGCACGCCCATCCGGACCAGGTCAAGGCCCTGGGCGGGGGCGGGAACCTGAACGACACCGCGTTCCTGCACGGGCTGAACAACGTCCTCGCCCACCCGTTCCTGGTCGGGTTCTCCAACGCGATGGACGTGGTGTTCCTGGTCGGCGCCTGCGTCCTGGTGTTCGCGTTCGTGCTCTCGCTGATGCTCAAGGAGGTTCCGCTGCGGATGGTGTCCGGCCTGCAGGCGGCCCGCGAGGCGGCGGCAGCAGCCGACCCGGACGCGCCGGATGCCGGCGGCGCCACTCACGAGCCCGAGGACGCGGCGACCCTGACCCGCTGAGGCCGTTCCCCCGTTCTTCCGGGGGGTTCCCGAGGGCTCAGATCGCCC
>JBDTGE010000030.1:0-6078 GCA_039937575.1 Jatrophihabitantaceae bacterium | reverse complement strand
GGTCGGTGCGCTGCCCGTCGCGTTCGACCTGGACGACGACGGCCCGGTGCCGGCCTCGCTCGGCGCCGCTGCGGGACGTGGTGTGCGTGCGGTGTTCCTCCAACCCCGCGCGCAGAATCCGACGGGGGCATCGCTCACCGGTGCGCGCGTGGACGAGCTCGCCCGGCTGCTGCGGGACATGGACGTCCTGGTCGTCGAGGACGACTCGGCCGGGGCGATCGCCTCGACGCCCGCTCTCAGCCTGGGCCGCGCGCTGCCGGAGCGGACGCTGCACGTGCGCAGCTACTCCAAGTCGCACGGGCCGGACCTGCGGCTGGCGGCTCTCGGTGGGACCGCTGAACTCGTGGATCCATTGGTGGACCGGCGGTTCCTCGGGCAGGGCTGGTCCAGCCGGCTGCTGCAGAGCATCCTGGTCGACCTGCTGACCCACTCCGCGTCCGTCCGGGCGGTGGAACGGGCCCAACGTACGTACGCCAAGCGGCGCGCGGCCGTGGTCGCCGCCCTCGCCCGGGACGGGGTGATCGTCGCCGGCAAGGACGGGCTCAACATCTGGCTCCCGGTGCAGGACGAGTCGGCGGCGCTGCTTCGCCTGGCCACGCAGGGGATCGGGGCCTCGGCGGGCGGCCCGTTCTGGGTCGGGCCGGCCGGATCACCGCATCTGCGGGTCACCGTCGGCCTGGTGCGTGCGGCCCACCGCGATGTCGCGGCCGCCCTGGCCGGCGCGGCGGTCAGCAGTCCGCGCGCCGCGCCACGCTGACCGACGTGATCTTGTTGCGCTTCTGCGGCCCTAGCGGCTCGACCGCAACAAGATCGTCGACTGAGCGTTGAACCGGGACGTGCGCCGGCCACAGCGCGCCGAATATCTTGATCAACAGCGCGTGGTGGTCGATATTCGACCAGAGAGTTCAGCTGATCAAGGACCCGGTGGCCGGTACACGCGGGTCGATCAGGTGGTCGCCCGCGGCGGCGCGTTCCGGCGCCGCGGTCAGCTCTGGTCGCGGGCGTCGAGATCTTGTTGCGTTTTCGCGGCCAGAGCGACTCGACCGCAACAAGATCGGAGACGCTGAGTCAGGCGAAGGCCGGAGCGATCCGGGGCCAGGGCCGCAGCTGCTCGAGCTGGGCCGCGAGTGCCAGCAACATCGCCTCGCCCCCTGGACGCGCGACCAGCTGGACCGACAACGGCATCCCGTTCGGGGCCACTCCGGCGGGCACCGCCATGGCCGGCCAGCCGGCCAGGTTCCACGGGGCCGCGAACGGGGCGTAGTGGGCGTTGGACCAGACGTTGACGAACCAGCCGCGGTCGGCCCACGCCTTGGACGCCAGCGGTTGCTGCGCGAGGGTCGGCGTGACGAGCACGTCGTGATCCCCGAAGAACCGCTCCGCGCGCTCCTGCCACTTCGTCCGGCCCGACTCGTGCGGGAAGCCGGCCCGGAGCACGAGCCGGCCGAGCGCCGCGTGCCGCCGGGTGCGGGTGGCCAGCTTCGAGCGGTCGGCGAGCAGGCGCGCGTCGAGCTCGGTCCCGGCCACCCAGCGGGCGATGCCGGACGTCGCGATCAGCTGCCCGTACGGCGGGTCGGCGTCCAGGACCGCATGACCGGCCCCGGGCAGCAGCACGCCCGTCTCCCGGGCCGCGGCCGCCCAGTGCTTGTCGACCGGGGTCGCGGCCAGCGGCGCCTTCGTCGAGACCGCGATCCGCAGCGTCGCGGGCTCGCCGACCGACGCGAACGACGGTTGCCCGGCCATGACCGACAGCAGCAGCGCGGCGTCCGCGACGGTGGTCGTCAACGGCCCGTTCTCGGCCATGTCGAACCAGGATCCGTTCCCCAGCCCGGCCGGCACGACACCGAGCCCGGCCTTGATGCCGACCAGGCCGCAGCACGCGGCCGGGATCCGGATCGAGCCCATGCCGTCGTTGCCGTGCGCCACCGGCACCAGGCCGGCCGCCACCGCGGCGGCCGAGCCGCCGGACGAGCCGCCGGGCGTGCGCCCGTGGTCCCACGGGTTGTGGGTGACCCCGAACGCCGAGTCGGTCGCACCGAACACGCACAGCTCGGGCACCCGGGTCAGGCCCACGACGACCGCACCGGCCGTGCGCAGCCGCGTCACGATCTCGTGACTGCGCGGCTGCGGCGCGGGGTCCGAGCCGGTCGACCCGTCGCGCATCGGCTCGCCGGCCACCGGGACGTTGTCCTTGACCGCGACCGGGACGCCGGCCAGCGGCAGCGCGTACCGGTCCGGACGCGCGTCGACGGCATCGGCCTCACGCAAGGACGCGAAGACCCGCATCTGTTGGAACGCGCCGATCGCGCCGTCGTCGCGCTCGATGCGCTCGAGGGCGGCCTCGGTTTCGGCCCGGGCCGTCGTACGGCCGGAGCGGACGTTCTCGGCGATCTCGGCTGCGGTCCCGGTCATACGCGGACGGTACCGAGTCGGCCCGGTTCAGGGGTGTCAGACCGCAAATACGGCGAGAATAGCCATTTGACTCCGCGAATGCGAATCAGTCACGCTAGGGTTGGGTCGTGCCCAGCTACCGCCTCCGGGAGGCCGCCGACCTGCTCGGCGTCAGCGATGACACGGTGCGCCGCTGGGCCGAGGCCGGCCGCCTGGACAGCACCACCGACGCCGCCGGCAAGCGCATCGTCGAAGGTGCCGTCCTGGCCCGGTTCGCCGAGGCGAACGCGTCGGCCCCGCCCGAGACGCAGTCGCTGGTGCGGGATTCGGCGCGCAACCGCTTCGTCGGGCTGGTGACGCGCGTGGTCCGCGACACGGTCATGGCCCAGGTCGTCATGCAGTGCGGTCCGTACCGCGTGGTCTCGCTGATGAGCCGCGAGGCCGCGGACGACCTGCAGCTCGAGCCCGGCGTCACCGCGGTTGCATCCGTCAAGTCCACCAACGTCGTCATCGAAGTCACCGGAGTATCAACGTGAAGAAGCTCGTGGCCCTGCTGTTGATCGCCGTGCTCGTCGCGGTGGCGGGCTGCTCGTCCTCGGCCAAGAAGACCAACAGCACGGGGAGTCTGTCCGGCTCGATCACCGTGTACGCCGCGTCCTCCCTGACCGGGGCGTTCAACACCCTGGCCACCCAGTTCGAGGCGGCCCACCCGGGCACCAAGATCACCTTCAGCTACGCCGCGAGCGGTGCCCTGGCCACCCAGATCACCCAGGGCGCGCCGGCGGACGTGTTCGCCTCGGCCGCCCCGAAGAACATGGCCACCGTCGTCAGCGCGGGCGACGCGAGCAACCCGGTCAACTTCGTCAAGAACACCGGCGAGATCGCAGCCGCGCCGGGCAACCCGGCCCACATCGCGTCCGTCGCGGACCTGGCCAAGGCCGGGGTCAAGGTCGCGAACTGCGAGCCGACGGTCCCGTGTGGCGTCGTCGCGGCCGCGGTGTTCAAGAACGCCAACGTGACGGTCAAGCCCACCGCGAGCGAGGCCGACGTGAAGTCCACCCTCGCCGTGGTCGAGTCCGGTGAGGTCGACGCGGGCATCGTGTACGTCACCGACGTCAGGGCCGCCGGCAGCAAGGTCGTCGGCATCGAGATCCCGGCCGCGCAGAACGCGACGACCGAGTACCCGATCGCCCCGCTGAAGGGATCCAAGAACGCCGCGCTGGCCAAGGCGTTCGTCGACTACGTGACCTCGTCGGACGGCCAGAAGGTCCTTTCGGCGGCGGGCTTCCTCGCTCCATGAGCCGGCGCCGCGCCGCCGGCGGGCTCGGCACCCCACTGGTGCTGATCCCGCCCGCGACGATCGGCGTGCTGTTCTTGCTGCTGCCCACCGCGGCGATCCTGATCCGCGCTCCCTGGAGCGCACTGGGCGAGATCTACCGCCACAACGACGTGTCCTCGGCGCTGCGGATCTCGATCGTGACGTCGTTCCAGTCGCTCGCGCTCTCGCTGATCTTCGGGGTGCCGCTCGCCTGGGTGCTGGCCCGGGCCCGGTTCCCCGGACTCGGGGCGATCCGGGCGTTGGTCACCATCCCGCTGGTGCTGCCGCCGATCGTCGGCGGCGTCGCCCTGTTCCTGGCGCTCGGCCGGTTCGGCATCGTCGGCCGCTACCTCTACGACTGGTTCGGGCTTCGGCTGCCGTTCACGCAGCACGGGGTCGTGCTGGCCGAGACGTTCGTCGCGATGCCGTTCCTGGTCGTGACGGTCGAGGGCGCGTTCCGGACGGCCGACCGGGCGCTGGAGGAAGCCGCGGCGACGCTCGGGGCGAACCGGTCCCGCATCTTCTTCCGGGTCACCCTGCCGCTGGTGCTCCCGTCCCTCGTCGCCGGCTCGGTGCTGAGCTGGGCGCGCGCGCTGGGCGAGTTCGGGGCGACCCTGCTGTTCGCCGGCAACGTCCCGGGCTCGACGCAGACGATGCCGCTGCTCATCCTCACCGCGTTCCAGAACGATCCCCAGGACGCGGTGGCGTTGAGCCTGCCGCTGATGCTCCTCGCGCTGATCATCCTGGGTGCGCTCCGGGACAAGTGGCTGCGCCCGGTGGCCTCGTCGTGACGCTCGAACTCGCAGCCACCGTGCAGCAGGGCCCGTTCCGGCTCGACGTCGAACTGAGGGTTGACGCCGGTGAGGTGGTGGCCCTGCTCGGGCCGAACGGCGCCGGCAAGACGACCCTGCTGCGGGCGGTGGCCGGGCTGCGCTCGCTCGACTCCGGACGGATCGCGCTCGACGGCGAAGTACTCGACAGCGCCGAGGTGTTCGTCCCGCCCGAGCATCGGCGGATCGGTGTGGTGTTCCAGGATCATCGGCTGTTCCCGCACCTGCGGGTCGTCGACAACGTCGCGTTCGGGCTGCGCTCACGCGGTGTCGGTCGGGGGACGGCGCGGACCGCGGCGCAGGGCTGGCTGGACCGGCTGGGCCTGAGCGAGCTGGCCGGCCGGCACCCGCGCGCACTCAGCGGCGGGCAGGCGCAGCGGGTCGCGCTGGCCCGGGCTCTAGCGTGCGACCCGAAGGCCCTGCTGCTCGACGAACCCCTTGCCGCACTGGACGTCCAGACCCGGGGCGAGGTGCAGGGCGAGCTGCGCCAGCATCTCGGCGCGTTCGCCGGGCCGACGTTACTGGTCACCCACGACCCGATCGAAGCCCTGCTGCTGGCCACGCGGATCGTCGTGCTCGAGAACGGAACGATCGTGCAGCAGGGGACGCCGGCCGAGATCACCTCGCGGCCGGTGACGCCCTACGTCGCGCGGCTGGTCGGGGTGAACCTCTACTCCGGAGTCGCGGCCAGTGGCGTAGTCGCCCTCGACGGCGGGGGGGAGCTAGTCGTCCCGGACGCCGAGGACGGGCGGGTGCTGGTCGCGCTACGGCCGTCCGCGCTGACCGTGCACACCCGCGAGCCGCACGACAGCAGCGCGCGCAACATCTGGCCGGGGCAGGTCGAGTCGCTCGCCCCGCTGGCCGACCGCATCCGGCTCACCGTCCGCGGGCAGCAGGCGGTGCTCGTCGACGTGACCGCTTCCGCAGTTGCGGAACTGGGCCTGGCGCCCGGCACGTCGGTGTGGCTCGCGGCGAAGGCCACGGACGTGAGGGCCTACCCGGCACCCATGGCAGGCTGAACCGTGTGGGAGCCGAGATCACCGTGCGCTACTGGGCGGGCGCGCAGCGTGCGGCGAACACCGCCGAAGAGACGCTGAGCGCCGCGACGATCGCCGACCTGCGGGCGCTACTGGCGGCGCGAGTCGGCTTCGACCGACTGGCCGGCGTCGTGTCGTTCCTGGTCGATGGCCAACACGCGGGCGACGCGTTGCCCCTGCACGACGGCGCGGTCGTCGACGTCCTGCCCCCCTTCGCCGGGGGATAACCCGTTGCCGGCTGCGGCCGGCTGCGGCAGGCTGAGGAGTGTGAGCTTTGCGATCCGCGAGCAGCTGACCGACGAGTGGCCCGCGGTGCGCACGCTGATTGACGCCGCCTTCGCCCCGGCAACGAACGCCGGGCTGCTGGCCGAGTGGGTGCGCGAGCGCAACCAGATCCTGTCGCTGGTCGCCGAGCAGGATGGCCGCCTCGTCGGGCACCTGTTGTTCGGGCTGCTGCCGCTGCGCACGTCCGCCGGCGATGTCGACGTGGTGTCCCTGACCC
>JBDTGE010000029.1:0-3295 GCA_039937575.1 Jatrophihabitantaceae bacterium | reverse complement strand
CCTTGGTCGGGTTGGGACGCCGGTGCACGATCCGCACCGGGACGCCGCCGGTGGCCATGGACGCACGGACCGTCGCGCGGACGTCCGGCGGCCCGCGCCGGTGCCGCCGCTTGCGCATCATGGCCGTCGCCAGCTTCCGCTGCAGGTCACGCATCACCCGCTCGATCTCGGCCAGCTGCTCGGGGTTGGCCGACGTGATCACGATGTCCGTCGGCAGCGGCACCCGCAGCGTCCGGGCCACCGCTTCCGCGCCGCGGTCGGCGATCAGCATCTCGCGGATGACCTCGCGGATCTGCAGTCGCACCGCTTCGGCCCGCTCGGTGACGGCGTCGCGTCGTAGCGCCTGGCCCAGCCGTCGCCCGGCACCGGAAGACCCGCCGCCGCCGTCCCCCGAACCGCCGTCGCCCGACCCGGAAGCGGCAACCTCGGCGCTGATCTGATCGAGCGCGATCCCGTCGACCGTCCGCGATTCGTAGAACACGCCGGCCACGCGGCGCCCCGGTTCGAACTCGACGAACCGGGCCACCGCCCGCTCGGCCAGCACCCGGGTCAGGGCCGGCGACCCGTCACGCAGCACCGCACGCAACGCGTGGTCCAGGTCGAGCACCGCGTCCGGATCCTTGACCCGATCGACCGCCGGGTCCGCGCCCGGGACGCGGAAGAACAGCCGGAACACCTCGTCGAACACGCTCCGGTGCTCGGCGCTCTTGACCAGGGTCGCCGACAGCACGGTGTGCAACCCGTGCGCTGAACCGAGCTCGATCCCCTCGACCGCGCGCATCGCGTCGATGCGCTCGCTGAGCGAGATCGGCAGGCCGCAGCCGCGCAGCTCGTCGACGAACTGGTGCAGCCGGTCCTGCAGCGCCGCCGGGTCGGTCATTGGGCAAGTGTTCCACCTCGGTTCCGACGCAAGGCCCGTCGTGAATACCCCTTCAGCCTCACCCGGTAGGGGTTGCAGGGGTATTCACGGGCCCGTCACGCGAGCGCTCATCGCTGCTTGGCGAGTGCGATCGCGGCGGCGCGGATGTCCTCCTGGTACTTGAGCAGGACGTTCAGGCCGGCCGTCGCGGTTGCGGTGTCCAGCTCGCTGCTGCCCATCAGCACCAGCGCCTGGGCGAAGTCGATCGTCTCGGACACCGACGGGGACTTGCGCAGATCGAGCGCTCGCAGGGCATCGACGAGGGCGACCAGCTCGCCGGTCAGCGCCGCGGACAGCTCCGGCACGTGCCGCCCCACGATGGCCCGCTCCCGCTCGGCGCTGGGGTAGTCCAGATACAGGAACAGGCACCGCCGCTTGAGCGCTTCGGACAGATCCCGGGTGCCGTTGGACGTCAGGAACACCAGCGGCACGTGTCGGGCCTGGATCCGGCCGAGTTCGGGCACCGAGATCTGATGCTCGGCCAGCACCTCGAGGAACAGCGCCTCGGTCTCCGAGTCGACGCGGTCCACCTCGTCGACCAGCAGCACGGCCGGCTCCTCGGACGTGATCGCCTCGAGCATCGGGCGGGCCAGCAGGAACCGCTCGTCGAAGATGCCGGCCCCGTTCTCGACGATCGCGTCGGCGTCGAAGGACTCCTCACCGCGCGCGGCCTGGATCCACAACAGCTGCTTGCGGTAGTCCCACTCGTACAGGGCCTTGGACTCGTCGATGCCTTCGTAGCACTGCAGCCGGATGAGCTTGCGCCCGGTCAGCTCGGCGATCGACTTGGCCAGCTGGGTCTTGCCGGTGCCGGCCGGCCCCTCGACGAGCACGGGCTTGCCGAGCCGGGCGGCCAGGCTGACCACGCCGGCCGTCGCGTCGTCGGCCAGGTAGCCCACCCCGGCGAGCCCGGCCCGGACGCGGGGGCCGTCGTGCAGTGCGGTCAGGTCAGCCACGGTGGTCCTCGCTATCGGGTGAGCAGTGCGGTGGCGACGGCGGCGATGCCCTCACCGCGGCCGGTCAGACCGAGCCCGTCGGACGTCGTCGCGGCCACCGACACGGGGGCGCCGATCGCGGCCGAGAGCACGGCTTCGGCCTCGGCCCGGCGCGAGCCGAGCTTCGGCGCGTTGGCGATGACCTGGATCGCGACGTTGCCGACCGTCCATCCGGCGTCGGTGACCCGTCGGGCCACCTCGGCCAGCAGGATCGGTCCGGATGCCCCTGACCACTGGGGATCGGCCGTGCCGAAGACGGCGCCCAGATCGCCCAGGCCACCCGCACTCAGCAGCGCGTCGCAGGCGGCGTGCGCGGCGACGTCACCGTCGGAGTGACCCGAGCAGCCGTCGACGCCGTCCCACAGCAGCCCGGCCAGCCGGCACGGGCGACCGGGCTGGACCGGGTGCACGTCGACGCCGATGCCGGTACGGATCTCAGCCACGCGCGGCCACCGCCTCGGCCCGCGCCAGGTCGAGCGGCACCGTGACCTTGAACGCCTCCTCGGCACCGCGCACCGCGACGACCTGGCCGCCGATCGCCTCGACCAGCGACGCGTCGTCGGTCGCGTCCGGGTCGGCGCCCGCGTGGGCCGCGTCCAGGGTCGCGCGGGAAAAACCCTGCGGGGTCTGGACGGCCCGCAGGGACGAGCGGTCGACGGTCGCTCCCAGCTCATTCGTCCCGGCCGAGTACGCGCGGATGGTGTCGGTGACCGGGACGACCGGGACGACCGCGGCCGCGCCGGCGTCCAGCGCCTGCAGGACCCGGTCGAGGACGGCGGGCGGGACGAACGCGCGAGCCACGTCGTGGACCAGCACGAGCTCGACGTCGTCGGCCAGCGCGGCCAGGCCGCGCGCGACCGACTCCTGCCGCGTGCGCCCGCCGGGGACGACGGTGGCGGACGGGACGAGCTCGGCGGCCGAGGCGGTGAGGTTCGCCGGGGCCACAAGGATCACATCGCGCACCCGCCGATGAGTGCGAAACGGCTCTGTCGCGTGCTCGAGCAGCGTCCGGCCGGCCACGGCGACGAACGCCTTCGGCCCGCCGGACCCGAGCCGCTCGCCCCAACCCGCGGCAACGACAATGGCGGCGACGATCCGCTGATCGTCCGCCGCCATTGCGGTGTTACCTGGGCTAAGAGTGCTCAGGCCACGGCCTCAGCGAGTACCTCGTCCAGCACGATCTCGGCCTTGTCCTCGTTGGTGCCCTCGGCGAGCGCGAGTTCACTGGTGAGAATCTGACGAGCCTTGGCCAGCATGCGCTTCTCGCCCGCGGACAGGCCGCGGTCCTTGTCGCGACGCCACAGGTCGCGTACGACCTCGGCCACCTTGTTCACGTCGCCGGAGGCGAGTTTCTCTCCGTTGGCCTTGTATCGCCGCGACC
>JBDTGE010000028.1:0-5816 GCA_039937575.1 Jatrophihabitantaceae bacterium | reverse complement strand
GCCACGTCCGTGTCCACGGACAGCGTCAGGTGCGGCCCGTGCTGCTCGGTCGAGCCGAGCGGCACGGCCAGCACCGCGCCGCGCTCGGCCAGCCGGCCGACCTCGGGCGAGGTCAGGTCCGCAAGTTCGCCCGCCATGCTCAGATGGCCAGCCCGGCCAACGGATTCTCGTTGCAGGCACCCACCGGCGGGGTCGAGGCGCGAAGGCCGAGCGTGATCGGGACCGGCCGGCGCGCGGTCCGGTGCGAGTGGTCCAGCGACGGCTTGGGCGCGCTCCCCGACGCGACCGCGAGCAGCGCGGCGTCGGCGTTGCCCTTCACACACTCGGGATCGGGCCCGTCGAGGGGAAGTCCGGTGAAGAACTTCGCCGCCATGCAGCCGCCGCGGCAGGCATCGAACGCCGAGCAGCTCATGCACGCGCCGCCGGTCTGCGGGCGGCGCAGGTCGGTGAACAGGTCGGACTCGCGCCACACCGTGGTGAACCCGCCGTCACCGCGGACATTGCCGGCCAGGAAGTTCTCGTGGATCGCGAACGGGCAGGCGTACACGTCCCCGACCGGATCGATCAGGCAGACGACCCGGCCCGCGCCACAGAGATTCAGCCCCGGCAGGGACTCGCCGAACGCGGCCAGGTGGAAGAACGAGTCACCGGTCAGGACGCCGTCACCGTGCGCAACCAGCCAGTCGTACAGCACCCGTTGCTGGGCCGCGGTGGGGTGCAGCTCGTCCCACACATCGGCGCCGCGGCCCGACGGGCGCAGCCGAGTGATCCGCAGCTGGGCCGCGAAGCGGTCAGCGATCGCCTTGAACGCGTCGAGCTGATCGACGTTCTGCCGCGTCATGACGACCGAGATCTTGAACCCGGTGAACCCGGCATCGGCGAGATTCTGCATAGCGCGCAAGGCGGTGGCGTACGAACCGTCGCCGCGCACCGCGTCGTTGACGTCGGCCGTCGCACCGTCCAGCGAGATCTGCACGTCGACGTAGTCGCTGGTGGCCAGCCGCAGCGCAACCTCGGGTGTGATCTTCACGCCGTTGGTCGAGAACTTCACGCCGACGTGGTGCTCGGTCGCGTAGTCGACCAGTTCCCAGAAGTCCGGACGCACCGTCGGCTCGCCGCCGCCGATGTTGACGTAGAAGACCTGCATCCGTTCCAGCTCGTCGATGACCGCGTTGCACTCGGCGGTGCTCAACTCGCGCGGGTCACGCCGGCCGGAGGAGGACAGGCAGTGCACGCAAGACAGGTTGCAGGCGTAGGTCAGCTCCCAGGTCAGGCAGATGGGGGCGTCCAGTCCGTACTGGAACTGCTCGACGAGCGGCAGCGCGGTCGCGGTCACGGCGTGCTCCTCTCACAGATCATCTGCGACGCGGCCAGGGTCTGCAGCGCGGTGGCGTAGCTCGCTAGGTCGCCCGCGGCGACCCCGGCGTCCACGCAGGCCGTGCGCGCGGTACGCGAATCGGCCAGCGCGTTGACGACCTGCAGCAGCAGCGGGCTCTTCAGGAACGACAGCTGCCGCGTGCCGAAGTGGTACAGCAGCGCACCGAAGCGCTCCGGCCGGATCGACACCTGCTCGTGCAGATGCCACGCGGCGTCGAGGTCGAACGGTCGGACGGCGGTGCTAGTAGACACCGCACATGCCGTCGATCGAGACCTCTTCGACGAGGACGTCCTCGACCACGGCGTCCGCTGGCGGCGGGGCGATCGTCTCGCTCGGCTCGGCGAGCACTGGATCGACAAGAGCAGTGGGACTGGCGGCCATGGGAGTCTCCTCGACTTTCGGCATCGTGTGACGAATATTGGATAGACTAACGTCACCGAGTGACACAAACAACCCTCTGATCGGACGGGTATGAGCGAGGTCGAACTGGCCGGGCCGGCCGCGCGGCGGGGCCGTCCGCCGAGCACCAGCGCCCGCGAGCTCGAGGTCATCGCCCTGCGCCTGTTCGCCGAACACGGCTTCGACGAAACCACCGTCGACCAGATCGCCGCCGAGGCCGGAGTCAGCCGCCGCACGTTCTTCCGCTACTTCGATGCCAAGTCCGGCGTGCTCTGGAGCGAGTTCGACCGCGAGGTCGCCAATATCCGCGCCGTCCTGGCGGCGATGCCCGAGGACATCGCGGTGATGGAGGCGATCCGACGCGCGGTGCTCGCCGTGAACCACTACGGCGCCGACGACGTGCCCGAGCTCCGGGCCCGGATGAACCTGATCAGCACGTCCTCCGAACTGGCGGCCAGCGCGTCACAGCACTACGACGCCTGGGAGCGGGCGATCAGCGAGTTCGTCGGCCGGCGTTCGCGCCAGCCCGCGCAGTCGCTGTACCCGCTCACAATGGGACGGGTGACCCTGGCCGCCTGCCGCGCAGCCTACGAGCGCTGGGCCGAGCACGCCGACGCCGACCTCGGGCATTACCTGGACGCGGCGCTGCAGGCCGTCGCCGCCGGTTTCGGCGACGGGGTGCTCCGCCGCGAACCGCGCGGGCGACGCCGCTGATCGGGCCGCCTCCTCTGGCAATGGAGCCGCTCGACGGGCAGGGCGTGACCGGCGGATCACTGCTCGGCTCGGCGGTTCCCGTCCGGGCGGGCGACCGACAGCTTGTGGCTCGCCATCGCCTTGCGGAAGTCCGGCTCACTGAGGGGCGCGACCGGCAGCTCGATCGCGCCGGGCTTGAGCCCTTCGAGCGCCATCGCGAGGTAGCGGCGCCAGATGTCCGGTGCCGCCTCCCCGCCCACCTCGGCGACCGCGCAGAGCATGGTCATCACGAAACCGATGTCGCTGGACTCGGCATCGGCACGAATGACGCCCGCCCGCTTGGCCCGGGTGATCAGGGCATCGACCAGACCGGAGATCCGCTCGTGGATGGCGTCGAGCTGGTCCTGGTCGTAGAGCCCCATGAACACCTCACGCAGGCCCCGGTCCTCGGCCTGCAGGGCGATGGCGCTCTCCAGGAAGCCGACCAGCCCGAGCCACGGATCGTCCACTGTCCCGGCGTGTTCGGCCCGAGCGACGAGCGCGTCGATGGCCTGCTCGATCAGCGCCGAAGCCAGCTCGCGCTTGTTGGCGAAGTGCCGGTACGCCGTCCCGACGCCGAGACCGGCGTGGTGGGCGACGTCGTCCAGGCTGGCCTCGAGGCCCCGCTGGGCGAACACCTCACGAGCCGCGCCGATGAGCAGCTCGCGATTGCGGGCGGCGTCCTTGCGCAGGGTACGAGAGGCGACGACGGGCACCACCGCGGCGGCCTTGGCCCCCATCGCTCACCTCCGGTATCCACTGTCACGTCGGACCTTGTCCTCAGACTACGACGAGCGCCTCGGAGTTCGGGTCGATCTGGGGAACACCGGGCCGCAGCAGGAGCGCGCAGATCGCCGCGCCGGCCGCGAAGATGCCGGCCGACCACCAGAACGCCACGGTGTAGCTGTGCACCGCGGCCACTGCGGCGGCGCCGGGCTCGCCGGCGTGGGCCAGGATGTACGTTCCGGCCGCGGTGGCGGCGAGCGTGTTCAGCAGCGCGGTCCCGACCGAGCCACCGACCTGCTGCATCGTGTTGACCAGCGCGGAGGCCACGCCGGCGTCGTCAGCCTGCACGCCGAGCGTGCCGACGCTCATCGCCGTCGCGAACACCGCGCCGAGACCGACGCCGATCAGCAGCGTCGCGGGCAGGATGTGCGAGGCGTACGTGGTCGTGAGGCTGATGCCGGTGAGGATGTACATGCCGGCCGCCGCGACGATCATCCCGCCCGGGATCAGGATCCGCGGGCTGACCCGCACCGCCAGCACCGTCGACACGGTGGATGCCGTGACCACGATGGCGCCGGTCATCGGCAGGAACGCGACACCGGTCATCACGGCGCTGTAACCCAATGACTGCTGCAGGTAGTAGGTCAGGAACAGGAAGACCCCGAACATGCCGGCGGCCGCGGCGAACATCGACAGGAAGGCCCCGCCGCGGTCGCGGTCGATGATGACCCGCAACGGCAGCAGCGGATTCGCCGAGCGCGACTGGATGCGCACGAAGGCGATGATCAGTACGGCCGCCGCGACCAGGAAGCCGATCGTGAGGCCGTTGCCCCACCCGGCCGACTCGGCGTGGGAGAAGCCGTACACGAGGGCGAACAGGCCGCCGGAGACGGTGAGGGTCCCGGGCCAGTCCAGCTTGGGACGGACCTCGGCGACGAGGTGGCGCAGCAGGACGAAGCCACCGGCCAGGGCCGCACCGGCGAAGATCAGGTTGACGAACAGCGTCCACCGCCAGGAGGCGTACTCGGTCAGGACGCCACCGAGCAGCAGGCCGATCGCGGCACCGGCACCGGCGATCGCGCCGTAGATACCGAACGCCTTGGCCCGTTCCTTAGCCTCGGTGAACGTCGTGGTCAACAGCGCGAGAGCGGCCGGCGCGAGCAGCGCCCCGAACGCCCCCTGGACGGCGCGCGCGCTGACCAGCATGGCGAAGTTCTGGGCGAAGCCGCCGACCGCCGAGGCGACCGCGAAGCCGGCCAGGCCGACGAGGAACACCCTTTTGCGCCCAAGCAGATCGGCCAGCCGACCGCCTATCAGCAGCAGGCTGCCGAACGCCAGCGCGTAGGCCGTGACGATCCACTGCCGGTCGCTGTCGGAGAAGCCGAGCGCGTGCTGCGCGGTCGGCAGCGCGATGTTCACGACGGTCGCGTCGAGGACGACCATCAGCTGGGCGATGCCGAGAACGGCGAGGATCCACCAGCGGCGGGCGTGGTGCGGGTTGGTGTGCGGCGCGGAGGCGACCGCAGGAGGTGACTTCTCCAGCAGGCTTTCAGTGGTCACGATCAGTCCCTTGACGACATTTCGGAGGTGTCACCTCCGCTTTGGGCTGACCGTACACCTGATCCGGAGGTCGTATCTCCACTTTCTTCGAGAACTGCCAGCGTCGACCCGGCGTGTATCACGACGGCGACCGGGCGTTCCTTGCCAGCAGACCTGTTCTCACTCCGCTGGGGGAAACCATGACGGCTCTACGCACCCGCCTCGCCGCGCTCGCCGCGGCCGCCTCGCTCGTCACTTCCGCGGTGCTCGCCACCGGCGGTCCGGCCGAGGCCGCCGCGGTTCCGGCGTGCGGCAACAGCGCGCTGTCGGTGACGCACACACCCAGCCAGGGCGCGACCGGCCACGGGTCGTTCGTGCTGCTGTTCCGCAACGTCAGCCACCGCTCCTGCACCATCCACGGCTATCCGGGCCTGGACGCGCTCAACTCCACCGGCCACGTTCTCGTGCACGCCCACCGCACCCTGCACGGCTTCGCCGGCGGGGCGTCGTCGGTGGCGACCGTGACGGTCAACGCCGGCCGTTTCGCGTCCGCGGTCGTCGAGTGGATGAACTTCAACCCCGTGACCAGTGGCGACTGCACCTTCTCCAGCTCGGTCGCCACGACGCCGGCCAACACCACCCACACCGTCGATCTCAAGGTCTCGGTCAGCGTGTGCGACCTGCAGGTCCACCCGACCGTGGCCGGCACCAGCGGCAACAACGGCTTCACCGAGGCGCAGGTCGCCTGGAAGGTCGGGGCGTCCGCGTCCTCCGCTCGCCAGGGCCAGTACTGGAACGACGCCGCGATCGATCTCCGGTCGGACGGCGTCACCTGGGCCAGTGAGATCGCCCAGCTCCGCCAGCTGATCGCGCTGCCCGACGCCGACCAGACGTCGGCCCAGAACGCGACCTACCGCCACGACATCGCCGCGCTGGACGCCTTCTTCGGCACACCCGGCCTCTACACCTGATCGGTCGGACGGCGTAGTCAGCGCCGGGCGTAGTCAGCACCGGGCGATGGCGAACCCCCCGCGGGGCACCG
>JBDTGE010000027.1:0-10309 GCA_039937575.1 Jatrophihabitantaceae bacterium | reverse complement strand
CTGCTGATCTCGCTGCCGGCCATCTTCAAGGGCCTGGGCCTGAACCCCCTCGCGCCGCAGAACATCTCCTACCTGCTGTGGATGTTGATGGGCTTCCTGCTCGTCACCGCCGTGCTGGTCGTGACGTTCGGGCGCCTGGGCGACCAGTACGGACGGGCCAAGCCGTTCAACCTGGGCTTCCTGATCTTCACGATCGGCTCGATCGCCTGCGCGCTCGTGCCGAACAGCGGCAGCGCCGGTGCGCTCGAGATCATCCTGATGCGGCTCGTGCAAGGCGTCGGCGGCGCGATGGTCATGGCCAACTCGACCGCGATCATCACCGATGCGTTCCCACCCGACCGCCGCGGCTTCGCGCTCGGCGTCAACCAGGTCTCGGCGCTCGCCGGCTCGTTCCTCGGGCTGATCATCGGCGGGATCCTGTCCGAGTGGCACTGGCGGGCCGTGTTCTGGGTCAGTGTCCCCGTCGGGATCTGGGGCACCTGGATGGGCTACCGGACGCTGCACGACAAACCGCGGGACCGCACGCGCCGGATCAGCATCGACTGGTGGGGCAACCTCAGCTTCGGCGTGGGGCTCATCGCGGTCCTGGTCGCGATCACCTACGGGCTGCAGCCCTACGGCGGGCACACCATGGGCTGGACCTCGCCCAAGGTGCTGACCGGCCTGATCCTCGGCGTCGCCCTGCTGGTTGCCTTCGTCGTGATCGAGAACCGGGTCAGCGATCCGATGATCAACATGCGGCTGTTCCGGATCCGCGCGTTCGCGGCCGGGCAGGCCGTGAACCTGCTGGCGGCGATGTCGCGCGGCGGCCTGCAGTTCATGCTCATCATCTGGCTGCAGGGCATCTGGCTCCCGCTGCACGGCTACAACTTCGCGGACACCCCGCTGTGGGCCGGTATCTACATGCTGCCGCTGACGATCGGCTTCCTGATCGCCGGCCCCGCGTCGGGCGCGATCTCCGACCGCTTCGGCGCCCGGGCGTTCGCGACCGGCGGGCTGCTGCTGACGGCGGCCACGTTCGTCGGGCTGATCGCGCTGCCGGCCGACTTCAACTACGTCCTGTTCGCGGGCCTGCTCGCCGTGAACGGCATCGGGATGGGCCTGATGGCAGCGCCGAACTCGGCCGCCATCATGAACGCGGTGCCGGCGGCCGAGCGCGGAGCCGCGTCCGGCATTCGCGCAACCGGCATGAACGCCGGCATGGTGCTGTCGATGGGCGGGTTCTTCACCCTGATGGCCGTCGGGCTGGCCAGCCGGCTCCCGGCGGCGCTGTCCAGCGGGCTGACCGGAGCCGGGGTCCCGCAGGCGGCCGCGACGTCGGCGTCCCACGCCTCACCGGTCGGCCTGCTGTTCGCCGCATTCCTGGGCGACAACCCGGTCAAGTCGCTGGTGCCCAACCCGGGCCCGTCCGCGGACACCTCGAAGATCTACGGGCAGGAGTTCTTCCCGCACCTGATCTCCGAGCCGTTCCGGCACGGTTTGCTGATCGCGTTCACCGCCTCGATAATCATGCTTCTGCTGGCGGCGGCCGCGTCGTCCATGCGCGGTGAGCGCTTCGTGCACGCCGACGCCCATCAGGACTCGGTGGCCGAGGCGATCGCCCACGAGGGTGGCGCCCTCTCGGTACCCGCACTCCTCGACGGCGAGGACGCTGCGGTGGTTGCCGATGACTACGAGGGTGCCCTGGCCGCGTCGGTCTCCACCCGAGGTTCGACGGCACGCTGACCGGGCTCAGCGTCGGCCCGACCGCTGCGTCGCGGGCACACCGGCGCTTCAGAACAGTTCGAGCGGGTCGAGCACGATCTTGACCGGGTCGGGCGCCTTACGGGACGAGCGCCCGGATGCGGCGGTCTTGAGCGCGACCGCCAGCTCGGCCCCCTGCGACCGCTGCACCCGGATCAGCATCCGCTCGGTGCCGGCGCCGGTCGGAGCGGGCCCGATCACCTCAGCGCCCCCTGGGAGCACCGCGCCGGCCAGCAGATCGGCCACGGCCGCCGGCCCACCGGTCAGGGACGCCATGCGCGTGGCCGGTGCGAAGCCGAGCTCGACCCGGTCGGCGAGCTCGCGGGCCGCCGCCCCGGCCGGATCCCAGCGAACCAGAGCCTGGACGGCCGGCGCCGCCGCGTCCATACCGACGACGACCTTGCCACCCGCCCGCACCAGCGCGGCGGCGTTCATCCAGCGGCGCAGCGTCTCCTCACCGGCCCGAAGGTCGGCGCGGGACAGCAGCGCCCAGCCGTCCAGCAGCAGCGCGGCGCCGTAGCCGCCGGCGGCGATCGGCTCGGCCCCCGGCGTCGCGACCACGAGCGCCGGCCCGCCCTCGACGTCGGACAGCATCCGGTCAGCGCCGCTCGTGCGCACGGAAACGCCAGGGAATGCCCGGCCCAGCTCCTCGGCCGTACGGCCGGCGCCGACGACGACGGCCCGCATCCGCCGCCCATCGCACTTCGGGCACGTCCAGTCCCCGGCCGGCCGGCCGCACCACCGGCAGGCCGCGATGGCCTGGTGCGAGGACGCCGCGAGCGGCCCGGAGCAGGTGGCGCAGCGAGCCGGTGTCCGGTCCCGCACGCAGGCCAGCGACGGCACGTAGCCGCGCCGGGGCACCTGGACCAGCACCGGATGCCCGGCCGTCAGCGCCTCTGCGGTGGTGCGCCAGGCCAGGGACGGCAGACGGGCCGCGGCGGCGGCCGGGTCGCGGGCCAGCTCGACGTCGTCGCCGGTCGCCGCGACCCGCGGCGCCGACCCGCGCAGCACGGAGCGCTCGGCCACGATCTCGTGCGCCCACCCGGACTCGACGAGCAGCTGGGCCTCGGCCGTCCGGGCGTGCCCCGCCAGCAGCAGGGCCGCGCCGGACATGGACGAGCGCAGCACGAGCACGTCCCGCGAGTGGGCGTACGGCGCACGCGGCTCGTCGTACAGGTCATCGCCGTCGTCCCAGATCGCCACCAGGCCGAGATCGGCGACCGGGGCGAACGCCGCGGCCCGGGTCCCGATCACCACCCGCACCGCGCCGCGGCGCACGGCCAGCCATCGCCGGTAGCGCTGGGACGGGCCGAGGTCGGCCGACAACGCGACGTACCGCCCGGCGCCCACCGTGACGGCGAACGCGGCGTCCACCCGGGCCAGATCACGCGCGTCCGGCACGACGAGGATCGCGCCCCGTCCGGCGGCGAGGGCGACCCGCGCCACCTCGGCCAGCCGGTCCGGCCACGACTCCCCCGGCAGGGCCGACCAGACCGCCCGCGCGGGCTTGCCGGCCGCGACCGCCGACAGGAACGCGCCGCCGGCCCGGTAGCGGTCGAATCCGGTGCCGGCCGGGGCGTCGGGCGCGGGGGCCGAAGTAGGTACCTCAGTGGACGCCGACGACTCGGCCGCCGCGTGGCGCGACGGGACGCCCAGCCGCACGACGTCGACGAAGTTGCCGGCCCACCGGTCGGCCACCGCACGGAACAGGGCGGCGGTGTCCGGCGTGAGCACCGGCTCACCGACCGCCCGCTCGAGGTAGGCCAGCCGCCCGTCGTGCTCGGACCCGGCGACCCGTTCGAGCACGTACGCGTCGACCAGGCGGCCGGAGAACCGCACCCGCACCCGCGAGCCCGCAACCACCTGCTCGTCGAGCGTGGACGGGACGAGGTAGTCGAACGGCCGGTCCAGGTGCGGCAGCGGTACGTCGACCATCAACCGGGCGACCGGGTCGACCGCAGCCGGCTCACGCCCAGTCCGCTTGATCGTCTTCGCCGTCACCACGTGCAAGTCCTATCAGCGCGCCCTGACCGTTCGGACCGTCGGGGTGCAAACAAAAGCAGCGTGCGCGCCGGCCCTCCTACGGAGGCCCACTCAGCGGGAGGGTGTTCAAACCTCGCTCCGACGGAGATCAAGCCGTCACGCCCCTTCAGCGCCGAAACCGGTGGTCGTGCAGGCGTGGACCCATTAGCCTCCGCGGATGAAAAACCCGCGACTTGAGGTGATCTGGATCTGCGGCGCCGCGGGGGCGGGCAAGTCGGCGGCAGCGTGGGACCTGTTCGAGGAACTTGCGGGGCACGCAGGCGGGTGGCATACGTCGACATCGACCAACTCGGAATGCTCTATCCCGAGGCGGACGATGATCCCGGGTCTCACCATGCATTCAAGGGTGAGGCGCTGGCGACATTGGTGCCTGGATATGTCACGGCGGGCGCGCAACTTCTCATCGTCTCCGGCGTCATAAATCCGCACGAGGGGCCCAGGACGCATTTGCCGCCGAACACCGATCTGACCCTGTGCCTGCTTTCACCGGACCCCGCCCTGCTGCGGAGGCGGATTCTCGCGCGTGGGTGGAGCCAGGCCGACGCGGAAGAGGCGGCGGCAGAGAATGCTTTGCTGCAAGCGGCGCCGTTCGTGGATATTCGAATCGAGACGACGGCACTGTCGGTAGCGCAGACGGTGGCGCGCCTGCGCGACTTCGCACACTTCGATGACCAGGTGCGCGAGCCACGAAGTGGAGCGTTCACTTCTCCGTCAAGCATGGGCGTCGTCCTGCTCACCGGTCCACGCGCAGTCGGCTCTTCCACTGTTGGTTTCGGGCTCGCGATGGGCCGGTGGCGAACGGGCCGTAAGAGGGGCTTCCTTGACCTTCAACAACTCGGCTTCATCGCACGTGACGGTCGGACCAACTCCGAGTCGGCCTTGGCCGCTGGCCAGCTGGCGGCGATGCACAATCTGATGACCGAGCGGGGGGCCGAACTGCTCGTCGTCAGCGGACACCTTTCGGTCCCAGATCGGGCTCTCGTGCGGGCGGCACTACCGCGAGCCAAGATGACGGTGCTGCGCTTGCGGGCCGACGAGCGGACGCTGGCGGAGCATGTCCGAGCCCGCGTCAGCGGAAGCGACGCACGGCTTGCCGCGGACGATCTTCTCGGGGCCGACCAGGAACATCAAGATGCCGTCGTGGCTGCTGCTCTGGCCGAGCAGCACTCGCACGACACCTCCGCTGCTGACGATGCCGTCCTCGACGTAAGCGGCCGAACACCGGCAGAAGTCGTCGCAGACGTGGAGCGTCTGACAAGCACATAGCTCAGGGAATTCGCGCCAGCTACCAAGCGAGCCGAGGTGGGATCTGCTCCAATCCCTACCCGTTGGCGAGCTTGGCCAGCTGCTCCGCGCGGTCGGTGCGCTCCCAGGTGAAGTCCGGCAGCTCGCGGCCGAAGTGGCCGTACGCGGCGGTCTGGGCGTAGATCGGACGCAGCAGGTCCAGGTCACGGATGATCGCGGCCGGCCGCAGGTCGAACGTCTGCAGGATGGCGTCGGTGATCCGCTGCTGGTCGGCCGTCTCGGTGCCGAACGTCTCGATGAACAGGCCCACCGGCTCGGCCTTGCCGATCGCGTACGCCACCTGCACCTCGCACTTGGTCGCAAGCCGGGCCGCGACGACGTTCTTGGCCACCCAGCGCATCGCGTACGCGGCCGACCGGTCCACCTTCGACGGGTCCTTGCCCGAGAACGCGCCGCCGCCGTGCCGGGCGTAGCCGCCGTACGTGTCGACGATGATCTTGCGCCCGGTCAGGCCGGCGTCGCCCATGGGGCCGCCGATGACGAACTTGCCGGTCGGGTTCACCAGTAGCTGGTAGTCCGTGGTGTCGATGTCGAGCTCGGCGATGATCGGACGAACCACGTGCTCCTCGATGTCCGGCGAGAGCAGCGTGTCGAGGTCGATGTCGTCAGCGTGCTGGCTCGAGACGACGACGGTGTTGAGCCGAACCGGTCGTCCGTCGACGTACTCGATGGTGACCTGGGTCTTACCGTCCGGGCGCAGGTACGGGACGGTGCCGTCCTTGCGCACCGCGGTCAGTCGCTCGGCCAGCCGGTGGGCCAGGTGGATCGGCAGCGGCATGAGCTCGGGTGTCTCGTCGCAGGCGAACCCGAACATCAGACCCTGGTCGCCGGCGCCCTGGCGGTCCAGCGGATCCTCGACGCTCACGCCGGTGCGGGCCTCGAACGCGGTGTCCACGCCCTGGGCGATGTCGGCCGACTGGGCCCCTATCGAGATGCTGACGCCACAGGAGGCGCCGTCGAAGCCCTTGCGGGAGCTGTCGTAGCCGATCTCGAGGATGCGTTCGCGCACGATCGTCGGGATGTCGGCGTAGGCCTCGGTGGTGACCTCACCGGCGACGTGGACCTGTCCGGTCGTGATCAGCGTCTCCACGGCAACCCGGCTCGCCGGGTCCTGGGTCAGCAGCGCGTCGAGGATCGAGTCGCTGATCTGGTCGGCGATCTTGTCCGGGTGTCCTTCGGTGACGGACTCGGACGTGAACAGGCGGCGGGTCACAAGCGCTCCGTACGGTTGGCGGGTCATTTGACGCATCAGAGATGCGAGCAAAGTCTAACTGCGACGCGGGGCTGGTCGTCCACGGCCATCAGCAACCACGAAGGTGGTGCCCGGTCAGAGTTCGAACCGACCGACCAGGGCATCGCAGACGGCGGCGGCGAGGACCGACTTGGGCCCGAGCGGGACATCGGTTTCGGACCCGTCGCGACCCAGGATCACTGCCGCGTTGTCGGACCGCCCGAACGCCTTGTCCGGGCCGACCGCGTTGACGACGAGCAGGTCGCAGCGCTTGCGGTCCAGCTTGGCCCGCCCGTGGTCCAGGACGCTTGCGGTGGCGTCCCCGGTCTCGGCGGCGAACCCGACGAGCACCTGGTCCGGCCGACGAGTCGCGACCAGCTCCAGCAGGATGTCCGGGTTCTCCTGCAGCGCGATCGGTTCCGGTGCCCCGGACGACTTCTTGATCTTGTGCCCGGTGATGGCGACGGGCCGGAAGTCGGCGACCGCCGCGGCCATGACGACGGCGTCGGCGGTCTCGGCCGCCTTGAGCACGGCCTCGCGCAGGTCGACCGCGCTCGTGACCCGGACCAGCTCGACCCCGGACGGATCGGGCAGCTCGACGTTGGCCGCGACCAGAGTCACACGGGCGCCACGCGCGGCTGCGACGGTCGCGATCGCGTAGCCCTGCTTCCCGGATGACGCGTTGCCCAGGTAGCGCACGGGATCGAGGGCCTCGCGAGTGCCTCCGGCGCTGACCACGACGTGCCGGCCGGCCAGGTCCCGCGGCAGGGCATCCGGGCGCAGCAACAGCAGGCCCGCGAGCTGGGCGATCTCCGCGGGCTCGGGAAGCCGGCCCTTGCCGGTGTCGGCACCGGTCAACCGTCCGGTCGCCGGCTCCATCACGATCGCTCCACGCCGGCGCAGGGTGGCCACGTTGTCGACGGTCGCCGGGTGCTCCCACATCTCGGTGTGCATGGCCGGCGCGAACAGGACCGGACAGCGCGCGGTCAGCAGCGTGTTGGTGAGGAGGTCGTCGGCCCGGCCGTGCGCGGCGCGGGCCAGCAGGTCCGCGGTGGCCGGTGCGACGACGATCAGGTCGGCGTTTCGGCCCAGCTGTACGTGCCGGACCTCGGCCGCGTCGGTCCAGACGTCGGACGCGACCGGATGATGCGACAGGGCCGACCAGGTAGCTGCGCCGACGAACTGCAGGGCCGAGGCGGTCGGCACGACCGTGACGTCGTGCGCGGCTTCGGTCAGCTTCCGCAGCAGATCAGCGACCTTGTACGCCGCAATCCCCCCGCCGACACCAAGCACGATCGAGCTCACGGCGAACCTCCCAACCCAGCATGAACGCACGAGAAGGCGATTGTCACGCGATGAGCGCTCGCGCGAAAAGGACCCGCCTTCGGCGGACTAGGTTTCCGAGGGCTTGAACTCGATGAGGTCGGAGTTGATCTCGCGGAGCGCGATCGACAGCGGCTTCTCCTGCGGCGCGGTCTCGACGAGCGGACCGACGTACTCGAGCAGGCCCTCGCCGAGCTGGCTGTAGTAGGCGTTGATCTGCCGGGCGCGCTTGGCCGCGATGATGACCAGGGCGTACTTCGACTGGGTGCGGTCGAGCAGCTCGTCGATCGGCGGGTTGGTGATGCCCTCTGGAGTGGAGATGGCGGCGGACACGTTTCAACTCTCTGATCGGCAGGCAATGGGGTGGGCTGCCGCTCTTACGGGCAGACGGCCTCAATCCAGCCTACCAACTCCGCCGCCGCCCGGCCAACATCGTCGTTCACCACGACGGCGTCGAACTCCCCCTCGGCCGCCATCTCCACGCGGGCCCGGTCCAGCCGGGCGGCGATGACCTCGGGCGATTCGGTTGCCCGACCGGACAGCCGGCGCTCGAGCTCGGCCCAGGACGGCGGGGCCAGGAACACCAGGTAGGCCTCGTCCATCGACGCCCGGACCTGTCGGGCCCCGTGCAGTTCGATCTCGAGCAGCGAGGGCTTTCCGGCGGCCAGGTGGTCCAGCACCGGCGTGCGCGGGGTGCCGTAGCGATTGCCGGCGAACTCGGCGTGCTCGAGCAGCTCGCCGTCGCGGACCATTCGGGCGAACTCGTCGGTCGAGACGAAGTGGTACTCGACCCCGTCGCGCTCTCCGGGGCGGGGCTTGCGGGTCGTGCACGACACCGAGACCCAGACGTGCGGGTACAGCGCGCGGACCTGGGCGATCACGGTGCCCTTACCCACGCCGGACGGGCCCGACAGCACGGTGAGCCGCGCCGCACCGCCATCGGTCATGGCGGCCAACCTAGCGGCGGTCGGTGAGCCTTCACACACCGGTCGGCTCGTGATTCACAGCTTGGACTAGATTTCTTGCGAACTGGCGGGCTCCGGCGCGCCCTGCGGGCAACGGTGCTCGACTCGATGTTTGAATGCGAACTCTGTACGCCGCACGACTCGCCGCGGTCGGCCGCCCGTCGACCGGGTGCCGTGAAATGGAGTGCCCCTTGCTCATCGGAGTCACCCGCGAGAGCCTCCCCGGCGAGACCCGCGTCGCCGCGACGCCCGCGACCGTCAAGCAACTGGTCGGCCTCGGCTACGACGTCGTGATCGAGGCCGGCGCCGGCCTCGGGGCCAAGCTGTCCGACGACGCCTACGTCGCCGAGGGTGCCCGGATCGGCTCGGACACCGACGCCTGGCAGGCCGACATCGTCCTGCGCGTCAACGCCCCGGCGATCGAGGAGATCAGCCGGCTCCGCGACGGCGGCACCCTGGTCAGCCTGCTCAGCCCGGCCCTGAACCCCGAACTGGTCGACGCGCTGGCACAGCGGCCGATCACCGTGCTCGCGATGGACGCGGTACCGCGGATCTCGCGCGCGCAGTCGCTCGACGTCCTGAGCTCGATGGCCAACATCGCCGGCTACCGCGCGGTCATCGAGGCGGCGCACGTGTTCGGCCGTTTCTTCACCGGCCAGATCACCGCGGCCGGCAAGGTCCCGCCGGCCATGGTGCTCGTCGCCGGCGCCGGAGTCGCCGGCCTGGCGGCGATCGGGGCAGCCGGCAGCCTGGGCGCCATCGTCAAGGCGACCGACCCGCGGCCGGAGGTCGGCGATCAGGTCCGCTCGCTGGGCGGGGAGTTCCTCGCCGTCGAGGTCGAGCAGGAGGCCAGCACCGACGGGTACGCCAAGGCCACGTCGGAGGACTACGACCGCCGCGCGGCCGAGATCTACTCCGAGCAGGCCGCCGACGTCGACATCATCATCACTACGGCCCTGATCCCCGGCCGGCCGGCGCCGAAACTGCTCACCGCCGCCGACGTCGCGAGCATGAAGTCGGGCAGTGTCATCGTCGACATGGCCGCGGCGCAGGGCGGCAACGTCGCCGGGTCCAAGGCGGGCGAGGCGATCGTCACCGACAACGGCGTGACGATCATCGGCTACACCGACCTGGCCGGCCGCCTGCCGACCCAGGCGTCCCAGCTCTACGGGCAGAACCTGGTCAACCTGATGAAGCTGCTGACGCCGGGCAAAGACGGAAAGCTCGTGCTCGATCACGACGACGTGGTGCAGCGGGCGATTACGGTGGCGCAGAACGGCGAGAAGCTATGGCCGCCGCCGGCGGTTCAGGTCTCGGCGGCGCCGGCGGCTGCGGCTGCCACAGCCCCAGCCGTGGCAGCGATCGGCAAGCGCCGCGGCATCCCGCGACCGGTGCGCATCGCGCTGACGATCGTCGGCATCCTCGCCCTGTTCGCGATCATCGCCATCGCGCCGGCGCCACTGCCGCAGCACATCACCGTGTTCGTGCTCTCGATCGTGATCGGTTTCTATGTGATCGGCAAGGTGCACCACGCGCTTCACACCCCGCTCATGTCGGTCACTAACGCGATCAGCGGCATCGTGGTAGTCGGTGCGCTGTTGCAGATCGCGGTCGGCGACCCGCTCACCCGCGTGCTGTCGGTCGTCGCCGTGCTGCTGACCAGCATCAACATCTTCGGCGGATTCGCCGTGACCCGCCG
>JBDTGE010000026.1:0-10006 GCA_039937575.1 Jatrophihabitantaceae bacterium | reverse complement strand
GAGCACGGCCGACCACAGCCCGCCCCCGCGATCCACCGTGGCCGCAGTCGCGATCCCCGTGCCCGTGGCCAGGTCGTACGCGTGCACCGCGCACTGCCCGTTCGGACACCGATAGTCGGCCCACAGCACCACCCCGCGGGACACGGCCAACGAGGACGACTCGCCGAGCGTCCGGACGACGTGCCCGCTCCTCGGATCGATGATCTGGACCGCCTGCGGACCGACCGAGCTGGAGTGGCTGAGCAGGACGGCCGAGCCGACGACGAGGTTGCGATAGCCGGCGGCCGGCGCGAAGTCCGACGGCATCGTGAGCGGCCGGCCGCCGTCGAGCGGATCGAGCACGGTCGAGCCGTCTGCGGGATACAGGACGCCCCACGGATGATCGCCACCGGACAGCATGCCGGCGTACGGCCCGCGGGCGACGGCGCGGATCCCGCCGTCGGGGTCCAGGCGGACGACGGTTGCCGAGAAGAGCTGGCCCGCCTGGCACTTGACTAGCGTCGCGTAGGTGCCGTCGGTCGCGGTGGCGACATCGGCCGCATACACACCCGACGCGATGCCGGCCCGCCTCGTCACGGTCCCGCTGTCGACGTCGACGGTGCTCAGCCGATCGCCGACGATGACCCGCACCCCCGTGTTCTGCTCCAGGGGTCTGGTCGCAACGATCGGCAGGAACGCGTTGTTGCCACAGGCGCCGTTGACCTCGGGCCAAGGTGGCAGTGAAACGGTCGGCGACGGCGCGATCGTCGGCGCCTGGATCGGCGGCGGCACGACGACCGGAGCCGACGTCACCGTGCGCGTGGGACCGGCCTGGTGGGCCACGTGGCCGCGCCGGTCGTGGACTAGAACGTAGCCGCCGACCGCACCGACCAGCACGAGCGCGAGGAGCACGCGCGTCAGGACCGGACGCGGCGCCCGCCGAGACCCGATCTCGAGGACGTCCTCGTCGTCGTCCATGCCACCAATCAAAGCACCGCGAGCCACTCGCGGCATCCGGTCACCGAACCCGACGCGGCCACGATCGTCCACGTCGGCGCCACCGGGCCCGGGCCAGCACGTCCGCGACGCCGTGTACCGCGCTGTCCCCCGCCGCGGCGGCGTTGTCCGACGCCAGCCACCACCCGTCGCCGTCCGGGCGCACGGCGCGTTTGATCACGAACCGATCCGGCATCGTCCGGAACCGGGCGAGCACCACGTCACCGGGTCGGACGGTCGCACCATGTCGTACCAGCACGACGTCACCGTCGCGCAAGGTCGGCACCATCGACGGGCCGCTCACCCGCACCCGCTGCCATGCAAACACGGTGCGCGTCATGGACCCAATGCTGCCTCGTGGGCCACCCTCAGCCGGTAGTAGGGTCGAAACCGTACCGCCTACAGCGTCAAACAGGAGGTCTCACCCATGCGACTGTTCCGTCCGAGCGTCACCGCGCACGCGCACTGCGATCTGCCGTGCGGCGTGTACGACCCGGCCCAGGCCCGAATCGAGGCCGAGTCGGTCAAGGCGATCATGGAGAAGTACGCCGGCAACGAGGACCCGGTCTTCCGCACCCGCGCGCTGATCATCAAGGAGCAGCGGGCCGAGCTGGTCAAGCACCACCTCTGGGTGCTGTGGACCGACTACTTCAAGCCGCCGCACTTCGAGAAGTACCCCGACCTGCACGACCTGTTCAACCGGGCGACCAAGGCCGCCGGTGCCGCCGGCGGCAAGGGCACGGTCGACCCGGCCGACGGGCAGAAGCTCCTCGATCTGATCGCGGAGATCGACAAGATCTTCTGGGAGACCAAGAACGCCTGACGGTCATGAGTGACGTCGTGGCCGAGGCCGGTTCCGCCGCGGAGCCGGCCTCGGCCGTACCCGGTCCCTTTCCCGAGGACGCCCAGCTCTGGCTGGTTCGCCACGGTGAGACCGAGTGGAGCCGCTCGGGCCAGCACACCGGACGGACCGACATCGCCCTGACGCCGACCGGTGAGCAGCAGGCGCGCGCGCTGCGTCCAATGCTGACCGCGGTGCGTCCGGCACTCGTGCTGTGCAGCCCCCGACGCCGCGCCCGCGACACCGCGCACCTGGCGGGCCTGCACGACGTCACGATCGACGACGACCTGGCCGAATGGGACTACGGCGACTACGAGGGCCGGACCACCGCACAGATCCGCGAGACGTTCCCCGGTTGGACGCTGTTCCGTGACGGGGTGAAGAACGGCGAGTCGATCGAGCAGGTCGCGGCGCGTGCGGACGCCGTCATCACCCGAGCGCTGGCCACGCTCGGCACCGGACCGGTCGTCCTGTTCGCGCACGGCCACATCAGCCGGATCCTCGGCGCGCGGTGGATCGGGCTGCCGCCGACCGCCGGCGCGAACCTCGACCTCGGGACGGCCGCACCGTCCGTACTGAGCGTCAAACACGACGCCCCGGTCATCGAACGCTGGAACATGCCGAACCCCGCAGCACCAGAAGGGCAGCTCCCGTGAACCCCGAGACCCCCCGGCCCGACGGTGAACACGTCACCATCCGAGTGCCCGCCGCCGGCGTCTACATCGCGACCGTGCGGCTCGCGACCGCGAGCCTCGCGGCCCGGTGCGACCTGACGGTCGATGACATCGAGGATCTGCGCCTGGCGGTGGACGAGGCGTGCTCGCTGCTGCTCCCCCACGCCGCGGCGGACGGCTCGCTGGACGCCGACTTCGAGCTCGCCCAGGGACAGCTCACCGTGACGGTCGGCGTCGTGTCGACCGACGGGTCCGACATCGATCGCGGCGGGTTCGCCTGGACCGTGCTCGGGGCCCTGGCGAGCTCCCTCGCGGTTTCCCACGCCGACGGCCGGCTGGGCATCACCGTCACCAGGCGACGCGAGGCAGCGGTCCAGTGACCCCGTCGCCCCCGCCGGACGGCAGCGAGGATGCCGGCGATGCGGACGCGGCACCCAACGCGAGAGCCCGGCTGATCGAGCTGAACGCGCTCCCGGCCGACAGCCCGGCCAAGAAGGCACTGCGCGACCAGCTCGTCGAACAGCACATGCCGCTGGTCACCTACCTGGCCAAGCGGTTCGCCGGGCGCAGCGAGCCGCTCAACGACCTGATCCAGGTGGGCTCGATCGGTCTGATCAAGGCGATCGACCGCTTCGATCCCGAGCGTGGCCTGGAGTTCTCGACCTACGCGACCCCGACGATCCTGGGCGAGATCAAGCGGCACTTCCGCGACACCGGATGGCTGATCCACGTGCCGCGGCGCGCGCAGGAGCTGCAGACGACGCTCAACGCCGCCCGCGCCGATCTCAGCCAGGAGTTGGGCCGGCCGCCGACCGTCGCCGAGATCGCCCGACGCATCGACGCCGACGAGGACGCCGTGGTCGAGGCCCTCGACGCGGCGCGCGGGTACGCCGGGGTCCCGCTCGAGGTGCTCACCCCGCCAGGCGAGAGCGCGCCGGACCACCCCGTCCTCGGCATGATCGACACCGGATTCGAGCAGGTCGAGCAACGTGAGCTGCTGCGCGACGTGATCGCCGAACTGCCCGAGAACGAGCGCGAGGTCCTGCTGTTGCGCTTCGTCGCCAACAAGAGCCAGACCGAGATCGCGGGGCTGGTCGGCGTCTCGCAGATGCAGGTGTCGCGGCTGGTCGCCCGCGGCCTCAAACGGATGCGGTCGCAACTCGCCACCGCGGACACCACGCCGTCCTAGCGCGGTCCTAGCGCCGATCGCGGTCGAGTGCCGCGCGTGCCGGCGGCGTGAAGAGCAGGTAGATCACGGCGACCGCGGCGACGAGGATCGGGCCGCCGTAGTCGACGCGGCCGGCCTGGAAGGCCAGGCTGTAGGAGACCGGGATCGCCAGGAACTGCAGCACCAGCACCGGTGTGCGCGCGGCGGGACTCAGCCGGAACAGGCCCCGCGCGCCGAACGCGAGCAGCACGGCGCCGCCCAGCGCGAGGCCGGCGTCGGACAGGGCGCGACCCAGGCTGTCCGGATTGCCGAAGATCGTCTTGCCGATGAGGACGAGCGCGGCCGCGACCAGGGCGAGGGCCTCGGCGCCGACGATGGCCACCGCGGCGCGCACCTGGCCCGGCGGGCGCTCGACGTCCTCGATCACGGGCGCCACGATACCTGCGGGTAAGGTGCCGCCGTGCGCATCCTCGTCGTGGCCAATCCGCGGGCCACCGCCACCACCGCTCGCGAGCGCGATGTGCTGGCCCACTCGCTGGGTAGTTCGGCCGAACTCGAGGTGGTCGAGACGGCCAACCGCGGTCACGCGGCCGCCCTCGCCTGCCGGGCCATGCGCAACGGGACCGACGTCGTCGTCGCCCTCGGGGGCGACGGCACGGTGAACGAGGTCGTCAACGGGCTGCTGACCGACGGCGTCCACGATCAGGTGCCCTCGCTCGGCGTCGTCCCGGCCGGTTCGACCAATGTGTTCGCGCGGGCGCTGGGCCTGCCCAACGACCCGGTCGAGGCCACCGGCGTGCTGCTGCAGGCGCTGCGGACCGGGTCCCGACGCGCCGTGAGCATCGGCCAGGTCGATGACCGGTGGTTCGTGTTCGCGGCGGGTGTCGGCTTCGACGGCGCGATCGTCGAAGGCGTCGAGGCCGCGCGGCGCAAGGGCAAGAAGTCCACCCACCTGCTGTACGCGCGGGTCGCCGTGCGCACGTTCTTCCGGACCGACCGCCGGCACCCGAGGCTGCTCGTCGAGCTCGGTGACGGCTCGCGGTTCGAGGACATCCACTTCGCGATCGTCGCCAACACCGACCCGTGGACCTACGCCGGCAGCCGCCCGCTGCGGCCGACCCCGGACGCCCGCTTCGAGAACGGCCTGGCCGTTTACGCCCGCCGCCGGATGGGCGCGCCGGGCGTCCTGTTCAGCATGGCCCGGATGTCCGGCCAGAACCCGCGGATCGGCAACCGCGGCGCGGCGCTCGCGTACGACCTGGACTCGCTCACGATTCTGGCCGACGAGCCGCTGCCCGTGCAGATCGACGGCGACTTCCACGGGATGCGCGACAAGCTGGTGTTCAGCACCGCCCCGGCCGCGGTGCGGGTCCTGGTCTGAAGCAACTCATCCGGGTTCGGGGGTCGACGGGGGCCCGCCAGCGCGCGTAACGTCGCTGCGGTTGCAGTTGTCCGCCCCCGTCAAATTCGGCCACTCTTGCGAATCGAGCTGGGGACGGGCCGGGAATCAGGTGACGTGCCTTGCACTGATTCTGCGAAACCTTGAATAGCAGGCTCGCTCGTGAAAGGATTCACAAGCGCGGAACGGGGTGCCCACCAGGTGATCCCCGGCCGTAGCACAGTGAGGAGAGCTAGGAATGGATTGGCGTCACCGCGCGATATGCCGTGACGAGGACCCGGAGCTGTTTTTCCCGATCGGAAACACCGGGCCCGCGTTGCTGCAGATCGAGCAGGCCAAAGCGGTCTGCCGACGGTGCCCCGTTATCCAGGAGTGCCTGGCCTGGGCGCTGGAAAGCGGCCAGGATGCAGGAGTCTGGGGAGGCTTGTCCGAGGACGAGCGCAGGGCGCTCAAGCGCCGCAATGCCCGAGCACGGGCACGGATGGCCTGAGCAGCACCGAATCAGCACTTATCCGATCTGCCGACCGCAACGCGGTCGGCAGAGTCGTTTAACCACTTAGCGTCGCTTACCCCCTAACCGCTCAGCCGCCGACGCGGGGGCGGCGCCCGAGCGGCATGGTCAGCACCGCCGCGGTCCCCTTGCCGCCGTCGGCCGATCCGGTCGTCGCGCCCTCGGCGTCCCGCGGGCGGAACACGACCGTGCCGTTCAGTTCGGCCGACACGAGCGTGCGGACGATCTGCATGCCCAGCCGCTCGGACGACTCGTAGTCGAAGTCGTCCGGAAGGCCGACACCGTCGTCGCACACGCTGACCGTGAGTTCGCCGCGGTCGCGCTCGGCGTGCACGTCGACCCGGCCGGCCGCGGTGTCGGGGAAGGCGTGCTCGAGCGCGTTCTGGACCAGCTCGGTCATGACCAGCACGAGCGCCGTGGCCACCTCGGCCGGGATCTCGCCGAAGCTGCCCTCCCGGGCCAGAGCCACCCGGCCCCTCGCTCCCATCACGTCGGCCAGCATGACCAGCAGCCGGTCGACGATCTCGTCGAAGTCGACCTCCTCGTCGATGGACGAGGACAACGTCTCGTGCACGAGGGCGATCGAGGCCACGCGACGCATCGACTCCTCGAGTGCGGTGCGCGCCTCGGGTACGGCGACGCGCCGCGACTGCAGGCGGAGCAGCGCGGCGACGGTCTGCAGGTTGTTCTTCACACGATGGTGGATCTCGCGGATCGTCGCGTCCTTGCTCATGATCTGCCGATCGCGGCGACGGAGCTCGGTGACGTCCTGCATCAGCACGAGCGCCCCGAGCTGCTCGCCGCGCGGCCGCAGCGGGATCGCACGGAACAGGATCGTCGCTCCCCCGCCCTCGACCTCGATGCTCGCGGGCTGGCCACCGTCGATCGCCGCCGCCACCGAGTCGGCCAGGTCGCTGGCATCGAACGGGTCGTCGGCGACCGAGCTGGTCAGGGCGTCGATCGGCTCGCTGAGCACCGCCCCGTTCACCCCGAGGCGCGAGAACGCCGACAGCGCGTTCGGGCTCGCGTAGATGATCGTGCCGTCGGGCTCCAGGCGCATGACGCCGTCGCCGACGCGCGGGCCCGAGCCTTCCTCGATCCCCGCATCCGGCGCCGGGAACGTGCCGTCGGCGACCATGGCGCCGAGGTCGGCCGCCGTCTGCAGGTACACCAACTCCAACTGGCTGGGCGTCCGGATGCTGGCCAGGTTGGCGTCCTTGCCCAGGACGGCGATCACCTCGCCGTCACAGCGGATCGGTACGGCCTCGCGGCGGATCGGCAGGTCGCCGTCCCAGTCCGGTTCGACCTCGCGGAAGATGCGCCCCTCGGTGAACGCGGTCCGCAGTGGCACCGAGCGCACGCCGACCAGCCGGACGCCGACCTGATCGTGCAGGTACGCGGTCGGGCCGGTCGTCGGACGGCACTGGGCGACGCAGAGGAATCCGGTGTCGCTGCCGGCCTCGCCGTCATGGATCTCGACCGGCACCCACAGCAGCAGGTCCGCGAACGCGAGATCGGACAGCAACTGCCACTCGCCGACCAGTCGCTGGATGTGCGCCACCTGCTCGTCGGACAGCGCGGACCGCACCGCGAGCAGATCGGAGAGGGCCGACACGCGTCCTAGCCTGCCACGTTGTCCGAGCGTTGATCACGCGGGCTCTGCTTGGCACGCGGGCGAGCGCGGGTCTACGGTCGTCGACGCAGGTACAACCGCGACTAATAACGCGAATAGCGCGTGGGAAGTGGGTAGCCGTGCCGGACGAACCGCAGCGTGGACCGATACCGCTCGCGAACAAGGTGATCGCCGGCGTGCTGCTGGCGGTCGCGATCATCGCGCCGCTTCTGGTGCCGACGTACGCCCGGCGGGGCCCGGAGCTGTGGGGCTTCCCGTTCTTCTACTGGTACCAGCTGATGTGGGTGTTCCTCGCCGCCCTGTTCACCTACGGCGCGTACCTGCTCATCGAGAAGGGCCGACGATGAGCGCCCTCGCGGCCGGCACCGGCGTGCACGGGGTCCAGTTCGCCGTTGTCCTGTTCTTCTTCGTCGTGGTGACCGCCGGTGGCTTCCTGGCCGCTCGATGGAAGCGTCCGGAGTCGATGCAAAGCCTCGAGGAGTGGGGTCTGGGCGGACGCGGCTTCGGGACGATCACGACCTGGTTCCTGCTCGGCGGCGACCTGTACACCGCGTACACGTTCGTGGCCGTGCCGGCGGCGATGTACGCGACGGGCGCGGTCAGCGGCTTCTTCGCGGTGCCGTACACGATCATCGCGTACCCGATCATCTTCATCTTCATGCCGCGGCTGTGGAGCGTCGCGCGCACGCACGGCTACGTGACGCCGGCGGACTTCGTGCGCGGCCGCTACGGCAGCCGGTACCTGGCGCTCGCGGTGGCACTGACCGGGATCATCGCCACGATGCCGTACATCGCGCTGCAGCTCGTCGGCATCCAGGCCGTGCTCGACACGATGGGGTTGGGCGGTTCGGGCAACTGGTTCGTGCGCGACCTGCCGTTGATCCTCGCCTTCGCGGTCCTCGCCGCGTACACCTACTCCTCCGGGCTGCGGGCGCCGGCGCTGATCGCCTTCGCCAAGGACACGCTGATCTACGTCGTGATCGTCGTCGCCGTCGTGTACATCGGGGTCAAGATCGGCTTCGGCGGGATGTTCGACGCGGCCAAGACGAAGCTGGCCACGCCGACTGCGGCGGGCACCCCGACCGGCGTGTTCATCCCGAGCAACCAGGTGTACTGGGCCTACTCGACCCTCGCCCTCGGCTCGGCGCTGGCGCTGTTCATGTACCCGCACGCGATGACGGCCGTGCTGGCCAGCCGCAGCCGCCGGGTCATCCGGCGCAACGCGATGATCCTGCCGGTGTACTCGCTGATGCTCGGGTTGCTCGCGTTGCTGGGCTTCGCGGCGATCTACAAGAAGACGTCCGTGTTCGGGCTCGACCACTACGCGAACGCGCAACTCGCGGTCCCGCACCTGTTCGACCAAATCTTCCCGGACTGGTTCGCCGGCGTCGCGTTCGCCGCCATCGCGATCGGCGCGCTGGTGCCGGCCGCGATCATGTCCATCGCGGCGGCGAACTTGTTCAGCCGCAACGTGTACCGCGAGTTCATCAAGCCCGATGCGTCCCCGAAGCAGCAGGCCCAGGTCTCCAAGATTGTCTCGCTCGTGGTCAAGTTCGGCGCCCTGCTGTTCGTGCTCGGCCTGGACCGGCAGAACGCGATCAACCTGCAACTGCTCGGTGGCGTATGGATTCTGCAGACGATTCTGGCGATCGTGGTCGGGCTGTACACGCGCTGGCTGCACCGCTGGGCGCTGCTGGCCGGGTGGTCCGTCGCGATGGTCTACGGCACGGTCGAGGCCTACAAGCAGAAGGTGCCGAACACCAAGATCAAGCTGATCGACGGCAAGGCGGTGCCGTCGACCCACGGGATAAGGCACTTCGCGTCGTCGATAGCCGACTTCCCGTTCACCCACACCAAGGTGTACATCGCGGCGTCGGCGCTGATCATCAACATCGTCGTCACGGTCGTGCTGACGTTCGTGCTGCGCGCGGTGAAGGCACCGGCCGGGATCGACGAGACCGAGCCCGAGGACTACCTGTCCGACGCGCCGTCGGCGCCTACTCCGCGCGGTACTCGCGGTGCGAGGACTCGAACGTGATCTCGGTGAGCCGGACCCGGATGCGGGCGTGCAGGCTGACCGGCGCCTGATCGCCACCGCAGCACCGCGCGATGAGTGAGCGCACGTCCTGCTCGAGGCCGAACTGCTTCAGGCACGGGCCGCAGGCGTCCAGGTGTTGGCGGATGCGGTTGCGCAGCGCGTCGTCGGACTCATCGTCCATATAGAGGTAGATGTCCTGCAGCACGTCGTCGCAGTCGATGTTGCCCGGCCCGAACCCCATGCCGTTCATAACTCGCCTCCGACGCCCGCGGGAATCAGTCCCCGTCCGCGCGCGTAGTCCGCGAGCAGGACCTGCAGTTGCTTGCGGCCACGGTGCAGCCGCGACATCACGGTGCCGATGGGGGTTCCCATGATTTCGGCGATCTCCTTGTACGCGAAGCCCTCGACGTCGGCCAGATACACCGCGAGCCGGAAGTCCTCGGGCAGCGCCTGCAGGGCGTCCTTGACGTCGGAGTCGGGCAGGTGGTCCAGCGCCTCCATCTCGGCCGACCGCAGGCCGGTCGAGGTGTGCGACTCGGCCCGCGCGAGCTGCCAGTCCTCGACGTTGTCGCCGTTGGACTCCAGTGGCTGGCGCTGCTTCTTGCGGTAGGTGTTGATGAACGTGTTGGTGAGGATGCGGTAGAGCCAGGCCTTGAGGTTGGTGCCCTCGGTGAACTGGTGGAAGGCCGCAAACGCCTTGACGAAGGTCTCCTGGACCAGGTCCTCGGCGTCGGCGGGGTTGCGCGTCATGCGCATCGCCGCGGCAT
>JBDTGE010000025.1:0-7914 GCA_039937575.1 Jatrophihabitantaceae bacterium | reverse complement strand
AACGGCACGCGCCCCTGCCACAGGTTGATGCACGTGGTGACGGCGGCGAGGTAGGTGGCGGCGACCGGGTGCTGGGTGGCGCGCAGCAGCAGCCAGCAGGCCAGCACGGTCGCGATCGTGGACAGGGCCAGCACCAGCTCGGCGCTGAACAGCCGGGACAGGTACGGCGTCAGCACCGAGTACGAGCCGGGGGTGGACGCCCCGCTGAACCAGGAGAACCAGTAGGTCAGCCCGACGCCGTGCGCGCTCGCGTCGGCCCGCGCGCGCGCGGCCCACAGATCGTTGACGCCCGGCCGCAGGATGAAGAACGCAACCGCGTTCACCACCGTGAACAGCAGCGGTCCGGCCTCACGCCACGAGGGCAATCCGATCCGGGGGCCGGGTGATTCGGGGTTGTCGGTCGAGGGTCCACGCGCATCCAGTACAACGCTTCCCGACATGGTTGGAAGTATCTCACCCGCGCGCGACCGCGCCCGGTACGGTGAGGCCCGGGCTCAGCAGATGTCGGGTACCGCGGTGGGAGAGCGAGGCGCGAGATGGGTGAGCGCGTCGCGATCGTCACCGACTCGACCGCCGATCTGCCGCCCCAGATCGTGTCCGATCTGGGCATCCGCGTCGTCCCGCTGCGGGTCATGCTCGGCTCCCGCACCGCCGTCGACGGGGTTGACGTCACGCCCCGCGACGTGACCGATGCCCTACGGGCCAAGGTGGTCGTCACCACATCGCGGCCCACCCCGGGCGAGTTCGCGGCCGCCTACCGCGAGTGTCTGGACGCCGGCGCCGCTCGGGTCGTCTCGGTGCACCTGGCCGCGGCCCTGTCCGGCACCTGGGAGTCCGCGACCCTGGCCGCCCAGGACTTCCCGCACGGGGTAGTGCGCGTGGTCGACTCGCGGTCCACGGCGATGGCACTCGGGTTCGCCGTGATGGCGGCGGCCCAGCGGGCCCGCGACGGCGCTGACGCCGCGGACGTCCAGGGTGCGGCCACCGCCACGGTGGACCGCACGCGGACGTTCTTCTACGTCGACACGTTGGAGTACCTGCGGCGCGGCGGACGGATCGGAAGCGCTGCGGCCCTGCTCGCGACCTCGCTCTCGGTCAAGCCGCTGCTGCAGATGGTGGAGGGGCGCATCGTCGCGCTGGAGAAGGTGCGCACCTCGTCGAAGGCGATCGCTCGGCTCGTCCAGTTGACGGTGACCGCGGCCGGTGAAGGACCGGTTGATCTGGCCATCCACCATCTGGACGCCGCGGCCCGCGCCCAGTCGGTGGCCGACCAGCTCCGGGCCGCGGTGCCGAACGTGGGCGAGCTATACGTGTCCGAGCTCGGCGCGGTGGTCGGCGCGCACCTCGGCCCCGGGGTGATCGGCACCGTCGTCGTCCGCCGTTGAGCCGGTGCGACGTAGTGCGATGGCCGTGACGGCCAGGGATCCGAGGGCGATCAGCGGAGCTCGCCAGTCGCTTTCGGCTCCGAGACCGGACGGGGCGATCATCGCCGGGAACATGACGGTGACGGCTGCGAGGACGATGCTCGCCCGCCGCCCGAGCGACACGAGCCCGATGACCGCCAGGCTCCACGCGTAGTACCACGGCTGGACCGACGGAGCGAGCAGGGCCGCCGCGCCGAGCGCGGAGGCGAGCGAGCCGAGGGGGGCCCGGCGCAGGGCCAGGAACCAGAGCGCGACCAGCAGCACGATCGCGAGGAGCTCACCGACGGTGCGGCTGGCCCGCATCGCGTCGTCGAGCTCGCGCACGTGGCCGGAGCCGGAGACCGCCTTGCCGATCATGGCGGCGGCCGAGGGCAGCGACAGCCAGCTGACCCACTGGGCGTCGGAGTTGACCTGCCGCGTCCAGCCGATCCCCAGGCCGCTGACTGTGGTGATCAGACCGACCGCGACCGCGGATCCGCCGATTGCGGCCCCGCACGCGCTCAGGACGCGGCGAGCGGATCGAGGCTCGGCGTTCGCGTGCAACCAGACGGGGACGGTGAAGGCCACGACGATCACCGCGGGGGATTTGATCATGACCGCGATACCGGCGACGGCGGCCCCGATCGCGAGCGCCCGCAGGCCGGGCCCGGTCGCCAGGCCCAGGCCGGCCAGGGCGACGGCGATCATGAGCAGGTCGTTGTGCCCGCCGCCGACGCCGAGCACGATCGTCAGCGGACTGGCCACGCCGAGCCACAGGGCCGGACCCAGCCGGCCGTTCAGCCGTTCGGCCAGCACGCGCAGGGCCCAGAGGCAGCCGAGCAGGGCGGCGAACTCGGGCAGGCGGAGGAGCATGGCGGCGATCTCGGGATGGCCGTGTGCGGCCCAGGCCGCCAGCTGGCTCAGCCGCAGCCACAGGGGCCCGTAGGGCGCGGAGCTGCCCAGCCAGCGGGCGCTGACCTCGTCGGTGAACGCGCCGGGCGCATCGATCGGACCGTGGCTGTACGGGTCCAGGCCGGTGCCAGTCAGGTGCCCCTGCGCGGCGTAGGCCCACAGGTCGCGTCCGAGCGGTGCGGCGAACAGGAACGGCACGGCCGAGCAGAGGACGAACCGGCGCAGCAGGGCGGGCGTCGCACTCACGTGAGCGTCCAGGACCCGCCGGCCCAAGCGCAGCCAGGCGAGCGTGAACGCGGTCAGCCCGAGGTAGAACGTGAGGTGGGCGGGGTCGCCGTGCCAGGGGAGCCAGCGGACCGGAGCGAAGCGGTGCGGACGCGACGTGACCGAGACGGCGCCGATCCACCAGGACGAGACCGCCATGGCGACTGCGGCGAGAGTCGCGACGACGACCAGGCGCTCTCGTTCGACGGGGCCGGTCATAGCGCCCCGAACGTTACCGGCGCGCAGGCGGACCGGCCCGCGTTTAGCACAGCGCCTGGGCAGAACCGAGCGGCCTGTCCACAGGTCGGGCTGGCGTCCACAGGCCTCGGCGCGGCCGGGCGGGCCGCATCGGAGCTGCCTAACGTCGGGCCGGTGCGAGGAAATGGGCGCCCCGGCCGGGGCGAGCGTGGCCGGATCGCCGGTCGGGTGCGCGAGCTGATCGGTGGCCCCGACCCCGGACCGCCGGCGACACCGGACGGCGCGTCCGATGGGTACGGCGAGTCCGACGGGTACGGCGAGTCCGATGGGTACGGGGTGAGCCCGGCGCAACGATGGCTGCCGGGTGAGGAGCTCGAGGCGACTTCCGCCCGGCACGCGGTGGACGGGTCGACGCGTCGCGCGGGCCGCGGACTCCCGCTGTCCCGGCTCCGCTGGCAGCCGGACCGTCGCGCGGTGATCGCGGTCGGCGTGGCCGTCCTGCTGACCGCGGCCCTGACCCTGTGGTGGGTCCTGTCGGCCCGGCCGCGGGCGCTGGCCGTACACGCGTCCGACGGACTGCCGGCCGCAGTGAGTCCCGGCCAGCCGGTGCTCTCGGCCTCCTGGACGCCGTCCAGCGCATCGGCGCACACCGGCCCGTCGCCACCGGTGGACCTGGTGGTCGACGTCGCGGGCAAGGTGCGCCGTCCCGGCGTCTATCGACTGGCCGCCGGTTCGCGTGTCGTAGACGCCGTGCGGGCGGCCGGCGGCGTGCTGCCCGGCGTCTCGACGCTCTCGCTCAATCTGGCCGAGCCGCTCCACGACGGGCAGCAGGTCGCGGTCGGCGTCGCCGGTCCGCCCCCCGGTGGCGCGGGAGCAGTGATCTCGCCCGCGTCGAGCGACGGCGGTTCCTCCGGTGGCGTGCTCGACCTGAACGCCGCCACAATCGAGCAGTTGCAGACGTTGCCCGGCGTGGGCCCGGTCCTGGCCCAACACATTCTGGACTGGCGAACCCAGCACGGCCGGTTCACCTCGATCGACCAGTTGAACGACGTGAGCGGGATCGGGTCGGTCAAGTTCGCCGAGCTCCGAGCGCTGGTGACGGTGTGAACTCCGGGGGCACCGGCGACAGCACCGACGTCCGGTTGGTCGGGGGAGCCGGCGCGGCCTGGGTAGCGGTCCTCCTGTGCACCGGCCGGTCGGCCGGGCTGGCGACGGTGCTCGCGCTGCTGGCCCTGGTGTTCGGCGGGTGTGCCCTGGTGGCTGCGCGCCGATCCGTCTCCGGCGCGGCGGCGCTGGCGCTCACCGCGTTCTGCGTGGCATTGGTGCTGATTCCATTTGCCGGTCGGCTGTTTCGTGCTCGGGCGTCACCGCTGGCCGAGCTCGCGGCGCAGCGAACTTCGGTCACGGCCGAGCTGACGCTGGCCGCCGATCCGCACCCGCTCGGCTCCAGCGGCGTCGCCGGTCCGCCCCGGTTAGCGGTCGCGGCCGACGCGGACGCGCTGGTCCTGCGTGGGGTCCGCCATGCGGTCGACGGCAACGTTCTCGTCCTGGCACCGGCGGCCGGTTGGGTCGCACTGCTGCCCGGTCAGCGGGTACTCGTCGACGGCGTCCTGCAACCATCGCTCGACCCCGGGGACCTGTCGGTCACCCTGTCGGTGCGGGGCCCGCCACAACTGCTCGCACACCCACCGTGGTGGCAGCGCGCCGCCGGTGCGGTGCGGGCCGACCTCCGGCAGGCCTCGTCCGGCCTTCCGGATCAGGTACGCGGGTTGCTGCCAGGACTGGTCGACGGCGACACCAGCAACCTCGATCCGGTGCTGGCGGAGCGGTTCAAGCTGGCCGGCCTGACCCACCTCGTGGCCGTGTCCGGCACGAACTGCTCGATCCTGGTCGGCGCCGCACTGCTGGTGCTGCGCCGCCTTCGGGTGCGCCGCGGACTGTGCGCGCTGGCCGGTGGGCTCGTGGTGATCGGGTTCGTCGTGGTCGCGCGACCGTCGCCGAGCGTGCTGCGGGCCGCGGTGATGGGCTGTATCGCACTCGCCGCCCTGGCCTCGGGCCGCCCCCGGCAGGCGTTGCCGGTGCTATCGGCCGCGGTCATCGGGCTGCTGGTCTGGGATCCGCGGCTCGCGAACGACGCCGGGTTCACCATGTCGGTGCTGGCCATCGCGGCGATCCTGGTCATCGCGCCGGGCTGGGCCGCCGCGCTCCGGCAGCGGCACGTCCCGCTCGGGCTGGCCGAGCTGATCGCAGTCGCGGCCGCGGCGCACGTCGTCACGGCTCCCGTCATCGCGGCGATCTCGGGACGGGTCAGCCTGGTCGCGATCCCGGCCAACGTGCTGGCCGAACCGGTGGTCGCGGCTGCGACGGTGCTGGGCTTCCTGGCCGCCCTGCTCGCCCCGCTGTCGCTCGGTCTGGGCGCCTCGGTCGCCTGGCTGGCCGGGTGGCCGACGCGATGGTTGGTGTGGGTGGCCGAATGGCTCGGCGGGCTGCACGGCGCGACGCTGTCCTGGCCGGGCGGGGAGGCGGGCGGTCTGGTCCTGCTCGCCGTGATCGCGGTGCTCTGGCTGCTCGCCCGTCGAGCCGGTCCTCGCCGCGTGCTGTGCGCCGCGGCCGTCGTCGCACTGATCGTGCAACTTCCGGTGCGGTCGGTGGCCTCGGGCTGGCCGCCGTCCGGCTGGCTGTTCGTGGCGTGCGACGTGGGGCAGGGCGACGCTCTGGTCCTACGCGCCGGTCCGCACAGTGCCGTCGAGGTCGACGCCGGGCCGGATCCGGTCGCGATCGACCGCTGCCTGCGCGACCTGGGGATCACCGACATCGCGCTGCTCGTGTTCACCCACTTCCATCTCGACCACGTCGGTGGGATCAGCGGCGCCTTGCACGAGCGGCACGTCGGCCGGGTCGTCGCCGGGCCGCTGGCCGATCCGGCGGCCGGGGTCCACGACGTCGATGCCGCACTGGCCCCGCGGCGTCTCACGGTCTCGACGCCGTCGCCCGGCACGCACTTCGACGTGGGCGACGTGCACCTGGACGTACTGGGGCCGGCCGGCGCATTTCACGGTACGCGGTCCGATCCGAACAACTCCTCGCTGGTGTTGCGGGCGACGATCAACGGCGTGCGCATCCTGCTACCGGGCGATGTCGAGGTGGAGGCGCAGCGCGCGCTGCTCGATTCGAGGGTCGACCCGACGGCGGAGGTGCTCAAGGTCCCGCACCACGGTTCGGCCTACTCCGACGCGGGATTCCTGGCAGCGGTGCACGCCCAGGTCGGCGTCATCTCGGTCGGCCTGCACAACGACTACGGCCATCCCTCACCCATGCTCCTGGGCACGATGGCCCGGCTGGGTATCCCGGTGCGCCGGACCGATCAGGACGGCGACGTGGCGGTGTGCGGTTCGCTCGGTCACCTTGAGGTCGTCGTGCGCGGTGTCGCCGCCAGCACCGTGGGGTGAGTGCCGTGCAGCCCGATGATCGCGGTGCGGCCGGCGGCGCTGAGTCCGGTGCGGTCGGTGCGGGGCTGTCGGCGCGGGGCTGTCGGCGCGCAGTGCCAGGATGGGTCCATGCCTGCCCGCTCCGTCAGCCCGGACGATCTGCCTGATCAGCTGCCACCACTCGTCCTGCTGGTGGGCGATGAGGAGTTGCTGGTCGGACGGGCGATCAGCGCCCTGTCGAGCGCCGCCCGCCGTCAGGACCCCACCGTCACCGAGAGCGAGTGCGCCGGTTCCGAGCTCGAGGGCGTCGAGCTGCACGAACTGCTCGGCCCGTCGCTGTTCGGTGATGCCCGGCTGGTCGTGGTGCGGGCCGCGCAGGACGTCCGGGTCGCCGCGTTCGCCGTGCTCAAGCCCTATCTGCAGTCGCCGACCGACGCGATCACCATCGTGCTGCAGCACGCCGGCGGCGCGAAGGGCAAGGCGCTGCTGGAGACGGCGCGCAAGGCCAAGGCGTTGGAGATCGGCTGCGCCAAGCTGACCAGGCCCGAGGATCGGCTGGACTTCGTCCGCAACGAGGTTCGCCGCGCCGGTGGCCGGATCGCTCCCGACGCCGTGGCAACCCTGGTCGACGCCGTCGGCAGTGATCTGCGCGAACTGGCCGCGGTGTCGGCCCAGCTGGTCAGCGACTCCGGCGGCCAGGTCGACGTGGACCTGGTGCGGGCCTATCACACCGGGCGGGCCGAGGTGACCGGGTTCGCCGTGGCCGATCGGGTGATGACCGGCAACGGCGACGCCGCGCTCGAGGCGCTGCGGTTCGCGCTCGGCGTCGGCGTGGCCCACGTGCTCATCGCCGATGCACTCGCCGACGGGGTGCGCACCATGGCCCGGGTCGCGTCGGCCGGGCGCGGGGACCCGTTCTCACTGGCCCCCAAACTGGGGATGCCGCCCTGGAAGGTGAAGAAGGCGCAGGCGCAGGTCCGCGGCTGGTCCGAGCCGGGTGTGCGGCACGCACTGGGCATCGTGGCCGGACTCAACGCCGACGTGAAGGGGGCGGCCGCGAGCGGCGAGTACGCACTGGAGCGCGCGGTACGCAACCTGCTCAGCGCGCGCGCCGCCCGCTAAAGGAGCCCACGCCGCTCGCGAAGGGACTTGCGGGCAGTGTTGGTCAGAGCTGGCTGGCCCGTACGGCCATCGCCGACTTCTTGTTGGCCGCCTGGTTGGCGTGGATGACGCCCTTGCTGGCGGCCTTGTCCAGCTGCCGCGAGGCCGACTGCAGGGCCTTGTCGGTCGCATCCCGGTCGCCGGACTCGGCGGCCGCGCGGAAGTTACGCACCGCGGTCTTGAGCGAGGACTTGACGCTCTTGTTCCGCAGTCGCGCCTTCTCGTTGGTGCGGATGCGCTTGATCTGGGACTTGATGTTCGCCACGAAGAAGCCTCGACGTTCGCAATCTAGGGAGTGGGACCGGGATGTCTGGGGCCCGCCACCAACCGACGGACCGGCTGGGGACACCCGCGCGAGCGGGGGAGGGCAACCGCGCCAGACTACCAGCGCGCTCACCGCGGGCCCAAATCCCGGCCGGTCCGGACGGCGGGGATGCCGCAGTCAGGCCGACGCGCGGACCGTGACCAGCTCGTACCGCGTGTACAGGTACGTCCGGACGCCGTCCTCGTTGCTCACGGTGTCGGCCAGCGCCTGATCGCCCCCGTCG
>JBDTGE010000024.1:0-4884 GCA_039937575.1 Jatrophihabitantaceae bacterium | reverse complement strand
CGTCGGGCCGTCGTCGGTTGAGCCCTCTATACCGTCTGCGGGCACGCTGCCGAGCAGGCGTCGGCGCGCTCGCCGCACGACGAAGAAGCTGAAGCCGGCGGCGGCGACCCACAGCGGGTACCCCATCGCGACCCGCGCGAACGCCAGCCAGCCGGTGCGGTTCTCGCCGTACAGCTTCCACTGCACGAGGCCTCGGGCCAGGAACACGAGCGTCGCGGCCAGCGTGGCCAGGCTGTAGGCGCGCAGCAGTGCCTTGCGGCGGAACCACGGCGTTCCGTCGGCGCCCGGGGTCGGGTCCAGGAACTCCCAGGCCAGCCCGATCAGCGGGCGGCGCAGGACCAGGGAGACGGCGAAGGGCACCGCGTAGAGAAAACTCGTCCAGATCCCCAGCAGGAAGTAGCCCCGTGCCTGCCCGGTGCGGCCGGCGATGACGGCGGCGATGACCACGCCGATCAGCCCGGAGACCGCCTGTTGCGGTGACTGCTTGCGCGCCAGTCGGTACGCGGCCAGGGCGGCGGCGGTGGCGACGGCCGCGATGATCGCCGGGCGCAGCGTGGTGATCGCGTTGACCACGACGAAGACGACCGGCGGGATCGCGGTGATGACCGTGCCGGTCCAGCCGCCGATGCTATCGAGCATCTGCTTGCGGTACGTCTCGCGCAGGTCGACGCGCCCGCCCTGGGCCGAGTCGGCCGGTTCGTCCTGCGCCGACGGACCGCTCAGGGGCTGCACTGCAGCTCGTACCAGGGGTTGTAGATCACCGGACGGCTGTCGTGCACGCCCACCCGGCCGCGCGCGACCAGCCGACGACCGGGCTCGATCCCCGCGATTCGGCGGCGACCCAACCAGACCAGGCTGACCGAGCCGGTGCCATCGAACAGCTCGGCCTCCAGCGTCGGGACGTTCTCGGTCGGCGTGTAGACGACGGCCCGCAGCCGGCCGACCACGACGGCGGTCGTGCCCCGCTGCAGGCAGTCCGTCCGCGTGCACGACTGCTTCTCGACCTCGGACTGCAGTTCGACCGCGTCGAGCGCGTGCGAACTCGCGGTCAGGCGCCGCAGCATCGAAACGTTGTGCCCCACCTGGACAGGGTAACCCCGTTCAGCCGGTGCTCGGCTCGCTCTCGGAACCGGGCAGCACGACGTCACGCGGTAGCTGCAGCGGAACCGGCTCGCGGACCGGCAGCGGCTCGTTCCCGCGCACCACGACGACCCCGCGCAGGGCGTCCATGAACGCCGCGGCCTTGGCCTCCTCGACCGCGACCGCGCCGACCAACATGGCCCGCAAGAACCAGCGGGGGCCGTCGACGCCGATGAACCGCACGGGCACCAACCCGCCCTCGCCCGGGAGCTTGCCGGTCAGCTCGGTGCCGAAGGGCCCGTCCAACCGTTCCTTGGCCTGGCCGCGCTGGGCGTTCATCGAGCCGGCGATCTCGGCCCGCACCTCGTCCCAGATGCCCTCGTTCCGCGGCGCGGCGAACACGCCGAGCTGCATGGTGCCGTCCGGCCCGGCGATCGTGACGGCGATGACCTGCTGCGCCTCGTTCACATCCAGGCGAACGTCCAGCCCGGGTCCGACCGGTACCTGGAGTGCGCCCAGGTCCACGCGGGCCACGTCGTCCTTAGGTGCATCGCGCTCGTCGTACGGACCGGACGTGGGCTCGGGCTCCTCGCGCACCCGGGTTTCCCAGGGCGGGGTCGCGTCGATCTTCGAGCGCTCCGTGCGCTTCTGCTTGCGTCCCGACGCCACTACCTGTCTCCTCTGCGAACTACCTCGGTTACGGCACCGTGTGCTGCGCCGACCGGGCTGGATGAACCTGTGCTCGATGAACCTGTGCTCGATGAACCTAGTGCCGCGGCGCCGCCGGTCGAGCCATGACCGCCGTCGGCCCGCTCCGAGGGCGGGAGCGCGTCCACCTCGAGGAACGTCGCCCGCTCGACGCGTTGGAACACCAGCTGGGCGATCCGCTCACCCCGGGTGAGGGTCAGTGACCGCGCCGGGTCGTGGTTGATGACGATCACCTTGATCTCACCACGGTATCCGGAGTCGACCGTCCCGGGAGCGTTGACGATGCCCAGCCCGACCCGTGCGGCCAGCCCGGAGCGTGGGTGGACGAACGCGGCGTAACCGTCCGGCAGCGCGATGGCCAGCCCGGTCGGTAGGACGGCCCGATCGCCCGGGGCCAGCGTGATGTCCTCGGTGCTGACGATGTCGGCGCCGGCGTCGCCCGGCAGCGCGTAGAGCGGCAGCGCGACCGCCGGGTCCAGCCGTTGCACCAGCACTTGCAGGCCTGTTTCGCAGCGATCGCTCACGGGTCCGCAGGCTACCCTCGGTGGTGTGAGCACGAGCAGCGAGACTCCGCCGAACACCGACGCGCGGGCCCTCTCGTACTGCGAACGACTGCGCACGCCGTGGTGGTGGTACCTGGTCGCGATCGGAGTCGGCTCGATCCTCGCGGCCGAGTTCCACATCGCCGGCATGAGTGCCACCGACTGGATCCCGTTCGGCACGGTGCTGCCCCTGTCGTGCCTGCTCGTGTGGTGGATGGGCCACAGCAGCCTCGAGATCACCCAGGGCGAGCTGCGGATCCGCGGTGCGCACCTGCCGCTGGAGTTCGTGAGCGGCTGCGTGGCCCTTGACCCGCGGACGCTGCGCCTGGTCATCGGCCGCGAGGGCGACCCGGCGGCGTACATCTCGATCAGGCCGTGGATCGGCCCCGGGGTCCAGCTCTGGCTCGATGACCCGCACGACCCGACGCCGTACTGGATCGTCAGCAGCCGGCACGCGCAAAAGGTCGTGGACCTGCTGCGGGCCGCTGCGGCCTGAGCGGTACCGGATAGGGTCCCGATCCATGACCTCAGGAACCGAGCACGGGCAACGCTTCGCCGCCAAGACCGCCGTCGTCACCGGCGCCAGCCGCGGCATCGGCCTGGCCATCGCCGCCCGCATCGTGGCCGAAGGCGGCCGGGTGCTGATTACGGCCCGCAACGCCGAGGGCCTGCAGGCCGCGGCCGAACAGCTCGGCGGTCCCGAGCACGCGCTCTACCTGGCCGGCCGGGCCGACGACGCCGAGCACCAGGCCGAGGCGTTCGCCGTCGCCACGCGGGAGTTCGGCCGGTTGGACGTCCTGGTCAACAACACCGGGATCAACCCGGCGTACGGCCCGCTCACCGAACTCGACGACTCGGCCGCCCGCAAGATCATGGAGGTCAACGTGCTGTCGGCCCTGTCCTGGACGCGGCAGGCTCTCGCGGCCGGCCTCGGGGCGGACGGGCCGGGCGCGATCGTGAACATGGCCTCGGTCGCCGGCATCAGCCCGGCGCCGGGCATCGCGTATTACGGGGTCAGCAAGGCCGCGCTCATCGCGCTGACCGTGCAGCTGGCCGCCGAGCTCGCGCCGAACGTGCGGGTCAACGCGATCGCGCCCGCTGTCGTCAAGACGAAGTTCGCGGCCGCCCTGTACGAGGCGGACGAGGCCGCGGCGGCCGCCAACTACCCGCTCGGACGCCTCGGGGAGCCCGAGGACATCGGCGCCGCCGCAGCCTTCCTGGCCAGCGCTGACTCCGCATGGATCACGGGTCAGACGCTGGTGGTCGACGGCGGCGGCGGGCTCAGAGTGTCGCTCTGACTCAGGCGCAGTCTCGGCAGATGAACTGGCCCTTGCTCTGCCGAGCCAGCCGGCTGCGGTGATGCACCAGGAAACACCGCGAGCAGGTGAACTCGTCGTCCTGCTTCGGGATGACCCGTACGGTCAGTTCCTCGCCGGACAGACCCGACAGGTCGGCCCCCGGCAGCTCCAGTGATTCGTTCAGTTCGGTCTCGTCGATGTCGATCGACCCGGACTGAGCCTCGGCTCGTCTTGCCTTGAGCTCCTCGAGCGAGTCCTCGCCCAGATCGTCGGCCTCACCGCGACGCGGCGCGTCGTAGTCAGTCGCCATTGCTTTAGTCAACTCCTCGGTGGATCGCCAGTGCCTTGCGCTGGTCAGGTCGAATTTCGTTGTGTTCCGGCGCTGCAACGTTCCGGGGCGACATTTTGTGCCCGTCCTGCAAGCGTTTCGAGTTGTGAGGCGTGCGCTGCCGATTCTGGGTCAGCCGCGGAACGGTACCGCGCCAGGATCTGGGCCCGACGGCGGGGCGGTCACACTCATTGCCGGCCGCTCGCAGATAGGCTGCATCGGCGCCACCAGAGACATATATCCAGCGAGGTTGCCGAAGTCATGACGAGTCCGACCAAGCGGCGACCGCTGCCGGCGCTGGTGTTCCTGCTCGCGCTGAGTCTGCTGGCCGCACTGGTGTGGTGGCGGGTCCTGCACCGCGACGACGGCCAGGCGGCCCCCAAGGCGGCCTGCCCCACCACCCAGGCACCCAAGGCGCTGCCACAGCCGGAGGCAATCTCGGTGACGGTGTTGAACTCGACCAAGCGCAACGGAATCGCCCGGATCGCCCGCGCCGCCCTGATCAAGGACGGGTTCCTGAGCCCCGCCGCCGCGGCGAACGACCAGACGACCAAGGTGGCCATACCGGGGGTCGCCGAGATCCGCTACGGCCCCACCGCCGTCGACGCAGGCAAGCTGCTCGCCTACTACCTGCCCGGCGCGACGCTGGTCGCGACGGCGTCGACCGACTCGACCGTGGTGGTCTCGCTCGGCACCAAGTACACGGCGGTAGCCGCCCCGGCCGCGGTCAGCCGGGCGCTGAAGACGGCCGGGATCACCCTCAAGCGCACGACCGGCGTGACAGCGTCGAGCAGCCCTAGCTGCTGACCCGGTCCGCGCCCAACTCCTCGAGCAACGCACTGAACTCGTTCATCAACTCCGGGCGCGTCACCGCGACCATGTGCTCGCCGGGCGCCGAGCCACGCAGTCCCGACACGGCGCACCCCGC
>JBDTGE010000023.1:0-7252 GCA_039937575.1 Jatrophihabitantaceae bacterium | reverse complement strand
CGCTGTAGAACGGCTAGGGCAGTGCGGTGATGAAGTCGCGGGTGTAGCGCGCGGTTAGCTCGGGGTGCTCGAACTGCGGGACGTGGCCGCAGTCCTGGAGCACGACGGATCGCGCACCCGGCAACGCCTCGGCGACGAACCGGCTGAAGCCGGCCGGCACGAGCACGTCGCGATCACCCCAGAGGAACAAGGCGGGCGGCTTCAGCGTGGGCAGCCGGTCCCAGAAGCCGCCGTCGCCGAACGGCTCGTCCAGGTAGACGTGGCGCAGCGCGGAGAACACCGCGAGCCGGTTGGCCCGGATGCCCAGCACCCGCAGGAACTCGTCGATCGCGGCGTCGCACCACGCCGCGGGCAGCCGGGACGGATCGGCGAACAGGTTGCGCAGGCCGCGTATCGCCACGGTGCGGGGGATACGCACTGGCAGCGCGGCGAACTCGTCGCGGATCAGGCGCACCGCGGGCACGAACTGCCGCAGCTTGCGGAACGCGACCGCCGGACAGAGCAGGACCAGGCCCCGGACCTGGAACGGTGAGTCCAGTGCTGCCTGCAGCGCGGTGCGCCCGCCGAGGCTGTTGCCGACCAGGACCGCCGGCTGCTCGCACGTCTCGCGCAGGAAGGCCAGCAGCCACGTGCCGAGGTACTCGGCGCCGTGCGCGCCGGGCTTGGCCTCGGTGCCGCCGTGGCCGGGCAGGTCGGGTACCAGGACGTGGAAATCGCGCGAGAGCGCCGGGATCAGCGGCAGCATCGACGCGTTCGTCGCGCCGAGGCCGTGGACGAGCACGACCGGTGGGGCATCGACCGGGCCGGACTCGAGATAGAACGTCTCGATGCCGTCGGCGTTGACCGAGCGGGTGTAGGTGCGCGAGTCGTCGGCCGGGTCACCGGGAAAGAGCCCGTCCAGCTGCAGGGCCAGTGTCAGGTTGCCTCGGACGGTCAGGTCACCGTCCAGGAACGCGGTGACTCCGCTGCGCCGGCCGGAGATCACCTCGTCCAGGACGGTGATCGGGGCGCGGACGGTCGTGCTCGGCTCTGCCGGGCCACCGCTGCGGGCCGACGTCCGCCCGTGGTCGATCTCGACGGTCCAGTTGGCGATGCCGCCCGCGGTGAACAGGATCGTCGCCGCGGTATCGGCCAGCAGCGGCGAGTAGGCGCCACGGAGCCGCTCGTGCATCAGCGCCAGCAGATCGTCGTCCGGCATCGCGGTCCCTCCTCCGGGCCCTCGCGGGTCAACGCCGCTGCCGCCGAGGAGCGCCGATGAAGTCTGTCACGGCCCTGGGCCGGGCGCCTTCTCGCCGGTCGGTACCCGTAGCATCGGCGGGCGCCACCGGCGATGCAGAGGAGCCCTACCGTGCCCACCCTGAACCGCGACGACGACGTGTTCGTCCTGGACCTCGGTGACACCGAGAACCGGTTCCATCCGGACTGGCTGGCCGAGGTGCTTTCGCACCTGGACACGGTCGAGTCGACCTCCGGGCCGCGGGCCCTGGTCACCACGGCCACCGGCAAGTTCTTCTCCAACGGGCTCGACCTGGACTGGGTCAGCCAGCACACCGACCAGTTCCACGGCTACGTCGTCAGCGTGCACACCCTTCTCGCGCGCGTGCTCGCCCTGCCGGTCCCGAGCGTCGCGGCCGTCCAGGGCCACGCGTTCGCCGGTGGGGGGATGCTCGCGCTCGCGCACGACTTCCGGGTCATGCGCGCCGATCGCGGGTTCTTCTGCCTGCCCGAAGTGGACATCAACATCGCGTTCTCGCGGGGCATGGCCGGGCTGATCCAGGGGCGGCTGTCGAAGAAGACGGCGCACGAGGCGATGACGACCGGTCGTCGCTACGGCGGCACCGATGCCCTGGACGCCGGCATCGTCGACGCCGTGGCCCATGCGGACGACGTGCTGTCGCAAGCGATCGAGCTGGCCCGGCCGCTCGCGGGCAAGGCCGGTCCGACGCTGGGCACGATCAAGTCGCGCATGTATCCCGACGCGCTAGCCGCACTGCGCGACGAGGTCACGCCGCTCGACTGACGCGACCGAGGCTACCGAGCGCCGTCGGCGGCGGGCTCGGGCGACGGTGGGGCGGCCGACATCTCGACCTCGAGCAGGGACGCCTCGTGCAGTTCGGCCTCGTACGCCCGGTGGCCGCCGCGGATGCCGAACAGCCGCTTGGTCAGCAGCAGGTACAGCACGGCGGCGACGTTCACCACAAGCGTGATGATCTTCAGCCAGCTGATCTTCTCGATGACCTCGTAGACCTCGAGCGGGATGAACAGCGTCGTCCCGATCACCGCGACGTACTCGCCCCAGCGCTTGAGCGACCACAGCCCGACGCCTTCGAGGATCTGCAGCGCGCCGTAGAAGAACAGCCCGGCCGCGATCAGGTCGAGCGTCGAGGACTTGGCGTTGAGGGCCTTCTCGATCGCGTTGACCGTGCTCGAGTCCGAGACGTTGAAGTGGATCTGGTCGAAGAACGGCTTGAGCGCCTTCAGATCGCGGTCGAACAGCTCCTGCAGGCTCACCTGGGTGCTTCGCAGCCGCAGGACGCCGATGGCGAGCAACGCGATGATCGTGCCGCGGATCCACCGCTCGATGGCCAGCGCCCGCAGGATGAACGCCGCGCGCAACGCCTTGCCGCGGAGCAGCACCGGGGCGTCGTCGGCCGGACCGTGTCCCGCGGGCGGGCCGAGGACGTAGCTGCCGCAGCGCAGGCAGCGCCAGGCCGGACCCAACGGCGTGCTCGCCTCGAGCTTGCCCTGCAGCTCGGCCTCCGCGGGCCGGTACGTGACGTGCTCCTTGCGGGCGCAGGTGCGCAGGTTCCAGTCCACGCCGGTGAGCCTAAGGGGCCGCAGCTCAGAGCCGCTCGCGCAGCCATGCGAAGTCGGCCAGATGCTCCGGCGCGCCCCCGGGCGTCTCACAGATGACCGGCGCGCCGGCCTCGCGCACGACCGCGACGAACTCGTCCGGGTCCAGCTGACCCGCGCCGAAGTTGGCGTGCCGGTCGGCCCCGGAGTCGAACGCATCACGGCTGTCGTTCGCGTGTACGAGATCGATCCGGCCGGTGATCGCACGCAGCCGGGTCACCGCATTCTCGAGCGAGATACCACCGGCCCAGGCGTGGCAGGTGTCCAGGCAGAAACCGACGCGGTCGGCGCCGGCCGCGCTGGCGATCGCGGTCCAGACGCCATCGATCCGGTCCAGCTGGCGGGCCATCGCGTTGTCGCCGCCCGCGGTGTTCTCCAGCAGCAGCGGGACTTTCAGGTCGGTGGCCTCGATCGCCTTGCGCCAGTTGTCGAAACCCTTAGCCGGATCGTCGCCCTTGTTCACGTGACCGCCGTGCACGATAAGGCCCTTGGCCCCGATCTCGGCCGCGGCGTCCATGTGCTGCTGCAGCAGCTTGCGGCTGGGGATCCGGATCCGGTTGTTGGTGGTGGCGACGTTGACGATGTACGGCGCGTGGACGTACAGGTCGACCCCGGCGGCGGCGGCGTCGGCCTTCAGCCCCGCGGCGCCGCCGGCGTACCTGATCTCCGGGCCCTGGTAGCCCTGCGGGTCACCCAGGAAGAACTGGACCAGGGTGGTGTCGCGGGACTTCGCCGCAGCGATCGGGTCGTCCTGCTCGACGTGCGCTCCGATTGAGATTGCCATGCCCGCAACTCTAGAAGCCCCCTCGGACAGCCCGATTCACGAGAGCGTGATATCCCATGGCCGCCATGGCGGGAGTGGGCTATCACCCTGGGATTCGCCCTAGGCTGGTGTCGATCCGGGCCGGATCCGTTCGTCGTCTCGATGGGCGGTCCGGAAGGCGGGCCCCGACGAAGGGAAGCTGACATGTCGCAGTTCCTCATCCTCATCTATGACGAGGAAGCCGCGTACGCGAACGCGTCGGAGGAGGTCATGGGCAAGGTCATGGCCGGCCACGACGCGTTCGGGGAGTGCAACGAGAAGGCCGTGGCCGGCGGGAACGCCCTGCAGTCGGTGACGACCGCAACCACCGTTCGTCCCGACGGGTCCGGCGGATTCACCGTCACCGACGGGCCGTTCGTCGAGACCAAGGAAGCGCTCGGCGGCTACTACCTTGTCGAGGCGGCCGACCTGGACGAGGCGATCGCGCTGGCCAAGCAGGTCCCGGTGCTGAACGGCGGGCTCGAAGTCCGACCGATCATGGTCTTGCGCTGAACGACCCCGCCGTCGCGGCCGCGGTCGCCGACGCGCACCGTCGCTAATGGGCTTTCGTCCTGTCCGCGACGGTGCGCGTCACGCGGGACATCGACCTGGCCGAGGAGTGCGTGCAGGACGCCTACGCCCGGGCGCTCGCCAGCTGGGCCGCGAAGGGCGTGCCGGACCGGCCCGGCGCGTGGCTGACGACGGCCGCACGCAACCGCGCGCTGGACGTGTTGCGCCGCGAGGCGCTGTTCCGCCGGGCCGCGCCCGAGCTGGTGGTCGACGACGTCGAGCCCGCGACGGTGGACGTGAGCGACATTCCCGATGATCGGCTGCGGCTCATCTGCACGTGCTGCCACCCGGCGCTGGGGTCCGACGCGCAGGTCGCGCTGACTCTGCGGCTGCTGTGCGGGCTGTCGACCGTCGAGGTCGCGCGTGCGTTCCTCGTCAGCGAGCCGACGATGGCGGCGCGGATCACCCGGGCCAAGAAGAAGATCGCGGCGGCGCACATCCCGTACCGGGTGCCGTCGACGCAGGACCTGCCCGAACGCGTCGACGCGATACTGGCCGTCCTCTACCTGATCTTCACCACCGGCCACACCGCGCCGACGGGGGACTCCCTCGTGCGCCACGAGCTCGTCGCGCGAGCCATCGACCTCGCCCGCATGCTGCACGCGCTGCTCCCCGGCGACGGCGACGTGAGCGGGCTGCTGGCCTTGATCCGGTTGACCGACGCCCGCCGGGCCACCCGGGTCGACGCCGCGGGCGAGCTGCTCCTTCTCCAGGATCAGGACCGCACCTTGTGGGACGGGCCGGCGATCGCCGAGGGCAGCGAGCTGGTGCGCGTCGCCCTGCGGGCGCGACCGCCGCGCCGTTACGCGTTGCAGGCGGCCATCGCGGCCGTGCACGCCCAGGCGCCGAGCTGGGCGGCGACCGACTGGGGCGAGATCCTCGGGCTCTACGAGGTGCTGCTCGCGACCTGGCCGTCGCCGGTCGTTGCGCTCAACCGCGCGGTCGCGGTGGGGTTCGCACACGGGCCGGCGGACGGGCTGGCCGCGCTGGACGAACTTGCGCTCGAACCGTTGCTGTCGACGTACGGCTACCTGCCGGCCGCGCGCGGGGAGTTCCTGCGCCGGCTCGGACGGGACGAGCCGGCCCGGCTGGCGTTCGCCGAGGCGCTGCTGCTCACCGAGAACGCCGTCGAGCGCCGGTTCCTGTCCCGTCGGCTCGCCGAGCTCGGTGGTTAGTTACAGCGCTGTAGTTTCGCCGAGGTTTGGCACCTTTGCCGGTGTTGCGAATGGCACCTAGCGTGACTGGTGTTACGAAGATGCCCGGCGAGAGGAGACCCGTCATGACCCCCCGCTTCGTTCGCTCCCGACCCTTCCGGCGCGCGGCCGGTGCCACGGCCGCGGCGGGCACGATGCTCGCCACGGCCGGCGTGATCGCCGGCCCGGCTCAGGCCGCGCCGGCCCCCCTCGACGCCGGATCGGTGTGGGATCACGTCGCCTCGTGCGAGAGCAGCGGGCGCTGGCACGTGGACACGCACAACCACTTCTACGGCGGGCTGCAGTTCTGGCACCCGACCTGGGACGACTTCGGCGGGACCAAGTACGCGCCGCGGGCCGACCTGGCCACCGAGCGGCAGCAGATCGAGGTCGCGCGGCGGGTGCTGGCCACCCAGGGGCCCAGGGCCTGGCCGGTGTGCGGCAAGCGGGCCAAGCTCACCGTCAAGAGCGGCGCCGCCACGCAGGCCGCGCTGCCGAACGTAGGCCCGTACCTGCGCAGCGTGCCCGTGCACACTGCGCCGAGGCCGGCGCACCACAAGCCCAGGACGCCTCGCGTGCAGCGCTACCGCGTCACCAGCGGTGACTCGCTGAGCACGATCGCGCAGCACTTCGGCGTCACCGGGGGCTGGCAGAGCCTGTGGCAGTACAACCGGACCAACGTGCCGAACCCGAACGTGATCCTGATCGGTCAGCTGCTGCAGATCCCGTGACCGCTCAGCGAAACGCGTACAGGCCGGTGAGCTGCTGGCCGAGCACGAGCGTGTGCACCTCGTGCGTGCCCTCGTAGGTGTAGACGGTCTCCAGATTCACCGCGTGCCGCAGGACGGGGTACTCGGTCGTGATACCGCTGCCACCGAGGATGGAGCGCGCCTCGCGGCAGATCTCCAGCGCGCCGCGCACGTTCGCGAACTTGCCGAAGCTGATCTGATGCGGCTTGATCCGCCCGGCGTCCTTGAGCTCGCCCAGCCGCCGTGCGGTCAGCTGCAACTGCTGCAGCTGCACCGCCATCTCCGCCAGCTTGCGCTGGGTGAGCTGGAAGCCGGCGATCGGCTTGCCGAACTGCGAGCGCGTCCCGGCGTAGTCGAGGGTCGACGCCAGCGCGTCGCGCGCCGACCCGGTCACGCCCCAGATGATGCCGAAGCGCGCCTCGGTCAGGCAGCCGAGCGGACCCTTGAGACCCCTGACCTCGGGCAGCAATGCCGACGCGGGCACCCGGACGTCGTCCAGGATTAGCTCGCTGGTGATCGACGCCCGCAGCGAGATCTTGTGGTGAACGTCCTGCGTCGTGAAGCCCTTCACGCCCTTCTCGACGAGAAACCCGCGCACGCCGTCCTCGGCCCGCGCCCACACCACGGCCACGTCGGAGATCGACCCGTTGGTGATCCACATCTTGTTGCCGTTGAGGATCCAGTCGTCACCGTCGCGCGTCGCCCGGGTGCGCATCGAGCCCGGGTCCGACCCGGAGTCCGGCTCGGTGAGGCCGAAGCAGCCGATCAGCTCGCCCTTGGCCATGCCGGGCAGCCAGCGTTGCTTCTGCTCCTCGCTGCAGTAGGCGTAGATCGCGTACATGGCCAGCGAACCCTGGACGCTCACCAGTGATCGCAGGCCGGAGTCGACGGCCTCGATCTCGGCGCTGACCAGGCCGTACTGCGAGGGCTTGGCGCCCTGGCAGCCGTAGCCCTTGAGGTGCATGCCCAGAACGCCGAGCGCGCCGAACTCCTGCGCCAGCTCGCGAGCCGGCAACGACCCGTCCTCGAACCACTGGCGAATATGCGGGCGCAGTCGATCGTCGGCGAACTTGCGAACGGTGTCG
>JBDTGE010000022.1:0-8071 GCA_039937575.1 Jatrophihabitantaceae bacterium | reverse complement strand
TGGGCCGGCCGGGGCAACTTCGCTACCGCAGCCGCCGATGCCAGCGGCCGCGTGGACGCGTTCGACACGAGCGCCGAGGACGCCGGGCTCGACGACGGGCCGGCCAACGGGTTCGAGGACGGGCTCGACGGCGAGGAGTGGCCGCCGGTCGTGGCGCTGCTGCACCCCGCGGTGAGGAGCAGGGCGCCGACGATGATGAGTCGACATCTCATGCGCGCATCCTCCGCCTACCGGCTCTGAGCACAATATGGACGTGACGAGCGGATACTCCGGCACACCCATGGCCGACAAACTCGGGATCCGGGCCGGTTCCCGCGTGCTGCTGCGCCGGGCGCCGGCCGGGCTCGCGCTGGAGCCGGCCGCCGATGTCGTGCTGCATCGCCGAGCCGACGCCGGCCGCTACGACATCATCGTCCTGTTCTGCCCCGACCGCGCCACCCTGCACGCGGACTTCGCTGTGGCGCTCGAGCGGTTGAGCGTCGCCGGCGGGCTCTGGGCCTGCTGGCCCAAGCGGGCGAGCGGGGTCGCGACCGACCTCACCGAGACCGGCGTACGGGACCACGGACTTGGCATCGGGGTGGTTGACGTCAAGATCGCGGCGATCGACACGACCTGGTCCGGGCTCAAATTCGTCCGTCGGGTCGTTGATCGTGTTGTGATGGACCCGTGACTCAGACCAGCGCACCGGCGCCTGCACAGGACGGGCGCATCGTCGTCGACGGCCTCAGTAAGGTGTTCGGCGGCAAAATCCGGGCCGTCGACCAGTTGAGCTTCACCGTCGAACCGGGTTCGGTGACCGGCTTCCTCGGCCCGAACGGCGCCGGCAAGACGACCACCCTGCGGATGGTCCTGGGTCTGGTCCACCCGACCGGTGGACGGGCCACGATCGGCGGCGTGCCCTACCGCTCGATCACCAACCCGCTGGCGGCCGTCGGCGCCTCGCTGGAGTCCTCGAGCTTTCACCCGGCGCGGAGCGGGCGTAACCATCTGCGCATCCTGTGCCTGGTGGCCGGGCTCCCCGAGCGGCGGGCCGACGAGGTGCTGGACCTGGTCGGCCTCGGCGACGCGGGCAAGCGCAAGGTCCGCGGCTACTCGCTCGGCATGCGGCAACGGCTCGGGCTCGCCGCGGCGCTGATCGGCAACCCGCGCGTGCTGATCCTGGACGAGCCGGCCAACGGCCTGGACCCGGACGGCATCCGCTGGCTGCGCGGGTTCTTCCGGCAACTCGCCAACGAGGGACGCACCGTCCTGGTCTCCAGCCACCAGCTCAACGAGGTCGAGGAGTTCTCCGACCGCGTGGTGATCCTCAACCGGGGACGTCTGGTGCGGGCCGGGTCGATCGCCGAGCTGACCGCGGGCACCGACTCGGTCCTGGTGCGCTCACCGAATGCGGCCAACCTGGCAGCCGCCCTCGTAGCCCGCGGCGTCACGCCGCACCAGGACGACGCGACCACGCTGCGCATTCCCGGCATCCCGCTCGCCCAGATCGGCAACCTGGCCTACACCGAGGGCGTCGAGCTGCACGAGCTGAGCGCGCAGCGCTTCGACCTCGAACAGCTGTTCTTCTCGCTGACCGACGCGACCGCTCCGAGCACCGGAGCCCCGATGGGAGGCCCCCAGTGATCCGCCTCGTCCGCGCCGAGTTCCTCAAGCTGCGCTCGACCCAGGTCTGGTTCTGGCTGCTGCTCGCGGCCGTCGCCCTGAGCGCCCTGTTCGTCATCGGCCCGCTGGCCTCGCACAACGGCGTCCAGAACGGGACGGACGTAGCCGACATGTTCGCCTCGGCCAGCATCGGCTACGTGGTGATCTTCGTGCTCGGCGTCCTGGGCGTGACGACCGAGTTCCGGTACCAGACGATCACGCCCACGGTGCTGGCGACGCCGTCGCGCTGGACCCTGATCACCGCCAAGATGATCTCCTACGCAATCCTCGGGCTGATCTACGCCGCGATCTGCCTGATCGTCCAGCTGGCGATCGCGATCCCGTGGTTGTCGACCAAGCACATCCACTACTCGCTCGGCAGCGACCACATCCCCCGCGCCCTGATCGGGGTGTTCATCGTGCTCGCCCTGTTCGGGATCATCGGGCTCGGCGCGGGCGCGCTGCTGAAGAACCAGATCGTCGCGGTCACCGTCGGCGTCATCTTCCTGGTCGCGCTGCAGAACATCGCGCTCGCGATCCCCGGGGTCAAGTACGCCTACCCCTACCTTCCCGGCGGGGCGACCCGGGCGGTGGTCGAGGTCGGGTCGGGGGACAACTCGCTCAACGGCGTCCACCTGCTCTCGCCGGCCGGCGGAGTGGTGATGTTGCTGCTGTGGGCCTTCGTCCCGGCGATTCTTGGGGCGGCGATCACCATGAATCGCGACATCACCTGATCGGCATCTGATGCGCCACAATGGCGACCTGGGCCATGCCCGCGGGTGGCCCGACGCGTAGCCTGGACCACTGGTACGCGCAGGTGACAACGACTCGAGAATGGCCGGACACAGTGGCGACGACTGACCAGTCGACAAGCAACGAATCCTCAACCTCACCCAGCAACTTCGGCGCGAACGAGTGGCTCGTCGAAGAGATGTTCGAGCGTTACAAGGCCGATCCGGCCAGCGTCGACGCGGCCTGGCACGACTTCTTCGACGACTACCGACCGGCCGCCGGCTCCGGGTCGACCCCGGCCGCGCCCGCCCCACCGGCGCAGTCGAACGGCACGGCGCCCGAGCCGGCCCCGGCCGACGATCCGACCCCGGACAACGCGCCGGCGAGCGAGCCGACAGGCCCCGCGGCCGCCGCCCGGCCCGATTCGGCGAAGCCCGCACCCCCGGCCGCCGCCAAGACCGAGCCGGCCAAGACCGAGCCGGCCAAGGACCCACCGGCCAAGACCGCGCCGGCCAAAGACGAGCCGGCCAAGGCGCCGGGCGCCGTCACCACCCAGTTGCGCGGCGCCGCCTCTCGCGTCGTGACGAACATGCAGACCTCGCTGACGGTGCCGACCGCCACCAGCGTGCGCGCCGTCCCGGCCAAGCTGCTGGCCGACAACCGCGTGGTGATCAACAACCACCTGCGCCGCTCGCGGGGCGGCAAGATCAGCTTCACGCACGTCATCGGCTTCGCGATCGTGCGGGCCCTGGCCGACTACCCGGAGATGAACAACTACTTCGCCGAGGTCAACGGCAAGCCGTCCGTGGTCGCGCCGGAGCACGTCAGCCTCGGCATCGCGATCGACCTGGTGGGCAAGGACAACTCGCGCTCGCTGGTCGTCGCGTCGATCAAGAAGTCCGAGACGATGAACTTCGCCGCGTTCTGGAACGCGTACGAGGACATCATCCGCCGCGCCCGCGCGGGCAAGCTCGGGGCGGACGACTTCGCCGGCACCACGATCAGCCTGACCAACCCGGGCACGATCGGCACCAACCACTCCGTACCGCGGCTGATGGCCGGCCAGGGCACGATCGTCGGCGTCGGCGCGATGGAGTACCCGGCCGAGTTCAGCGGGATGAGCGACGAGAAGCTCACCGAGCGCGCGATCAGCAAGATCATGACGCTGACCTCGACCTACGATCACCGCATCATCCAGGGCGCCCAGTCCGGCGAGTTCCTGCGCCGCATCCATCAGCTGCTGCTGGCCGACGACTTCTACGACGAGATCTTCGCCGCGTTGCGGATCCCGTACGAACCGGTGCGCTGGCTGGTCGACCGCGACTTCCACCACGAGGGCCAGATCGGCAAGGACGCGCGCGTCATCGAGCTGATCAACTCCTACCGCAGCCGCGGCCATCTGATGGCCGACACCGACCCGCTCGAGTACACGGTGCGCAAGCACCCGGACCTGGACATCACCCGGCACGGCCTGACGCTCTGGGACCTGGACCGCGAGTTCCCCGTCGACGGTTTCGCGGGCGAGAAGCTGATGAAGCTGCGCGACATCCTCGGGGTGCTGCGCGATGCCTACTGCCGCCGCGTCGGTGTCGAGTACATGCACATCACCGACCCGGGTCAGCGCCGCTGGTTGCAGGAGCACATCGAGGTCAAGCACGACCAGCCCGACCGGTCTGCACAACTGCACATCCTTGGCCGGCTCAACGTCGCCGAGGCGTTCGAGACGTTCCTGCAGACCAAGTACGTCGGGCAGAAGCGGTTCAGCCTCGAGGGAGCCGAGACCGTCATCGCCCTGCTCGACGCGGTGCTGGCCGAGGCCGCCGACGAGGACCTGGACGAGGTCGTCGTCGGCATGCCGCACCGCGGCCGGCTCAACGTGCTGGCCAACATCGTCGGCAAGCCGTACGCGAAGATCTTCAACGAGTTCGAGGGCAACATCGACCCGGGCACCGCCCAGGGCTCGGGTGACGTGAAGTACCACCTCGGCGCCGACGGCACGTTCCACGCGCCCAGCGGCAAGGACATCGACGTCACGCTCACCGCGAACCCCTCGCACCTGGAGGCCGTCGACCCGGTGCTCGAGGGCATCGTGCGGGCCAAGCAGGACCTGCTGAACAAGGGTGAGGACGGCTACACCGTGCTGCCCGTGCTGATGCACGGCGACGCGGCATTCGCCGGGCAGGGCGTCGTGGCCGAGACGCTGAACCTCTCGCAGCTGCGCGGCTACCGCACCGGCGGCACCGTCCACGTCGTCGTGAACAACCAGGTCGGATTCACCACCTCGCCGTCGGCGTCGCGCTCCTCGCTCTACTGCACCGACATCGCCCGGATGATCGCCGCACCGATCTTCCACGTGAACGGTGATGACCCCGAGGCCTGCGTCCGGGTCGCGAAGCTCGCGGTCCAGTACCGCCGTGAGTTCGGCAAGGACGTCGTCATCGACATGGTCTGCTACCGGCGGCGCGGACACAACGAGGCCGACAACCCCTCGTTCACGCAGCCGCTGATGTACGACATAATCGACGGCAAGCGCAGCGTCCGTAAGCTCTACACCGAGGCGCTGGTCGGCCGCGGTGACATCACCCTCGAGGACGCCGAGCACGCGCTGAAGGACTTCCAGGCCCAGCTGGAGAAGGTCTTCGTCGAGACGCGCAACGCCTCGGGCAAGGCCGCGCCCGAGCGGCAGATCGAGAACACCACACCGTCACAGCATGTGACCACCGCGGTCAGCCTCGAGGTGATCAAGCGGATCGCCGACGCCTACGCGAACCCGCCGGAGGGCTTCACGCTGCACCCGCGACTCAAGCCCCAGATCGACCGCCGGGTCGCGATGGCCAGCAACGGTCACGTCGACTGGGCCACCGCCGAGCTGTTCGCGTTCGGCGCACTGGTGATGCAGGGGCGCGTCGTGCGGCTGACCGGCCAGGACACGCGCCGCGGCACCTTCACCCAGCGGCACGCCACGCTGATCGACCGCAACACCGGTGCGGAGTACACGCCGTTGCGCGAGCTCTCCCCGGACCAGGCCTCGTTCCTGGCCTACGACTCGCTGCTGAGCGAGTACGCCGCGATGGGGTTCGAGTACGGCTACTCGGTCATGCGCGACGACGCGCTCGTGCTGTGGAAGGCCCAGTTCGGCGACTTCGCCGACGGTGCCCAGACCATCATCGACGAGTTCATCTCCTCGGGCGAGGCCAAGTGGGGCCAACGGTCAGCGATGACGCTGCTGCTGCCGCACGGTTACGAGGGCCAGGGCCCGGACCACTCGTCCGGCCGCCCCGAGCGGTTCCTGCTGCTGGCCGCGGAGAACAACATGACGGTCGCGATGTGCTCGTCGCCGGCGAACTACTTCCACCTGCTGCGCCGCCAGGGCCTGTCCCCCGTCCGGCGCCCGCTGATCGCGTTCACCCCCAAGTCGCTGCTGCGGCTGAAGGCGGCGACCAGCGAGATCGAGGACTTCACCACCGGGACGTTCCAGCCGGTGCTCCCCGACACCGGGGTGGACGCGGCCCAGGTGCGTCGAGTGCTGCTGTGCAGCGGCAAGGTCTACTACGACCTGGCCGCGGCCCGGACCGAGCAGGACCGCAAGGACGTCGCGATCCTGCGGGTCGAGCAGCTCTACCCGTTGCCGTCCGAGGAGCTCCGCGCCGAGCTGGCCAAGTACCCCGACGCCGAGTTGGTGTGGGTCCAGGAGGAGCCGGCCAACCAGGGTGGCTGGCCGTTCATCGCGCTCAACCTACCCGAGCACCTGGGCGGGCGCGCGTTGCTCAGGGCGTCCCGCAAGGCGTCGGCGTCGCCGGCGGTCGGTTCGCTGGCCGTCCACGAGGCGCAGCAGCGCGAGATCGTCGCGACCGCGTTCGCCTAGCCGATGGAGCCGATCCGTTGGGGCATTCTCGGGGCGGGTGGTATCGCGGCCAAGTTCGCGAGCGACCTCGCCTCGGCACCGGGCAGCACGACCGCGGCGGTCGCGGCGCGCGACGCCGACCGGGCCGAGGCGTTCGCCGCGGCCCACGCGGTGACCCGCTCCTACGGCTCGTACCGGGAACTGGTCGATGACCCTGAGATCGACGTCGTTTACATCGCGACCACTCATGCCCACCACCACGAGCACGCGCTGCTCGCGTTACGGGCCGGCAAGCCGGTGCTCGTGGAGAAGGCGTTCACCCTCAATGCCCGACAGGCGCGCGAGGTGGTGGCCGAGGCGCGGGCGCGGCAACTGTTCTGCATGGAGGCCATGTGGATGCGGTTTCATCCGCTGGTCGGCCAGGCCGCGCAGATCGCGCTGTCGGGCGAGCTCGGTGACGTAGTGGGCCTACGGGCCGACCTGTCCAAGAAGTTCGAGTACGACCCCGACGGACGATTGTTCGACCCGGCGGCCGGCGGCGGTGCGCTGCTCGACCTGGGCGTCTACCCGGTGACACTCGCCTGGATGCTTCTCGGCCGGCCGGACACCGTGCAGGTCACCGGATCACGTGGCCCGACGGGGACCGACCTGACCGCCGCGCTGCAGTTCGGGTACTGCGACGGCCGCGTGGGTCAGCTCTACTGCAGCGCGAACAGCGACAGCCCTTATGCGGCGTTGCTGACCGGAACCGACGGCTGGGTTCGGTTCGAGGGCCGGATGCATCATCCGACCGCGCTGACAGTTCACACCGGCGACGGCGATCGCGTGCTCGCCGCACCGCCGGTCCAGGGCAACGGGTTCGAGTGGGAGATCGCCGAGGTCGAGCGGTGTTTGCGCGCCGGCGTGACCGAGAGCCAGCTCGCCCCGCTCGACGAGACGATCGCCGTCCTGGACATACTCGACGAGGCGCGGCGGCAGCTCGGCGTCCGGTACCCGGCCGACCCCTCCGAAAGCGACTGAGCGATGTACTTCACCGATCGCGGCATCGAGGAACTGGTCGAACGGCGCGGCGAGGAGCAGGTGACGCTCGAGTGGCTGGCCGAACGGTTGCAGACGTTCGTCGACGTCCACCCCGAGTTCGAGACCGCCGCCGACCGGTTCGCGACCTGGCTCGCCCGCGCCGACGACGAGGACGAGTAGAGCGGTCGGGGTAGACCGACGGATAAGCCGGTCACGGATCTGGCTGGGTCGGGGCCGCTGGGTCGCGAGTGCGCGGGCTAGTCAACGACGAGTCGGTGGCATCTCGGTCGGCTTTCGTTGCTGGGTCGCGGTTGCGTGCGGGTCAGGACTAGAGCGCAGCGACGAGTCGGTGGTTCGTCGGTCGGCTTGCGTTGCTGGGTGGCGGCTGCGCTGGGGTTGGGTCTCGAGCGCGGCGACGAGTCGGCGGTTCTTCGGTCGGCTTGCGTTGCTGGGTCGCGGTCGCGGTTGCGCTCGGGCTTGGCTTGCGGCTTCGGTGGGTCGTGAGTTACGGCTTCGGCGGGTGGCGAATTTTCGCGAATTGGCCTGCGAAATATGAGGAAAGTCCTTGCGTCGAGCCTTGCGGACTGGCATAATAGGTCACATGTTCCCGTCACGGTCAGCCGGTCGCGGGAAGACGCGTGCCGCGGACCGGATGCCGGACGTGGACCCCGCAGTCATGATTCCGGAACCCTCCCCCGCGGACGCACGATGCCGCCCGGATGAGACGGCGTGGGCGTTGACACAGCTCGCCCCAGGACCAGCGTCGGTTCAGGTGTTGGATTTGGTGTATGCGTCCCGGCTCTCGGACGCCGGCCTGATCGATGCGTTGATCGC